>JAAHGE010000611.1 GCA_010672635.1 Desertifilum sp. SIO1I2
TGGCATAACTTTAGCACTGACAACGTTCAGAAAAACGGGAGAATTCTGGCTAGGGTCGGCAACAGATGGCGATCGCTCTCAAAGATAGATGTGATAAGCGATACACTACCTTAATGCTCGGTTTAATCCTACCTTGAAGCTTATCAGACTGCGTTGAAGTGAGACTCTAGCTGGAGTGGAATTTCCCCTTAAAAGACTTCATCCTCAATGGACAGCCACCATTCTCCCAAATTCATCAAGTCTGCATGAATATCGGCTAGGGCGCTGGCATAAGCATCGGGTGAGAGTTGGTGACGCTGTTCTTGCAGTTTTTTGAGTCTCAATTGCACTAGCAACCAAGGCTTAGAGGCGCTATCGGTGGCTTCGATATACCGAGCAAGTTCTTGACTATCCATGTTAATGATGTAACGGAACGCTCATTAACGGTAGCAAACATAAACCCACCCAACTCCACAACCAGGGACGCGGTTGACTCAAGCAAAGGTTGGGTTCTGAGATCAGGGCGTCGATCCGTTCGGCGAGGCGGTTGGCGGGGAGGGCGCAGCTAAAAGGGGCGCAGAAGTCAGCCCTGGGGGCAATAGGCTGGCTGACGACTAACAGGAGGGTTTCGGCCAGTAGCAGCGGATCGACCTGTTGGGCGGTCCAGCAGTCGGCCCGGAGTTCGCGCAGTAATAGGAGTTCTTGCCACAGGGTTTCGGTTTGGGGCAACCAGGCGGTGAGGCGGCGCAACCCCCCTAACCAGAAAAACCAGAAGGTGTCGCGGTAGTGAGAATGCGCTTGTTCGTGGGTGAGAACGGCGTTGAGTTGTTCTGGGGTTAAGCGGTCAAGCAGTCCTTGGGCGATGACGAGTTGGGGCTGCCAGAAGCCAATTTGAGCGCTAAATAGCAGTTGATTGTCGATTAAACGGGCCGGATAATGATGGAGATGAATTTGCGGATGTTGTTGCAGTTGGTGCTGGGTTTGCCAAACTTGATACCCCAGGATGAGATACAGACCGAGGATCGTTATTAAAAAGGCGATCGCAATGCCATAACTTAACCATCCCGCAGAAAAGCCGAGCATTTGTCCCCCAGGCCCCATGTAGAGAACGGCACAGGCTGTCACCAGTAGCAGCAGGGGGGGGAATAGGAAGCAAAAGAGCGATCGCTCCCAGCGTTGTTGCCAGGTTCCTTGAGTCAGAATATCCGATCTTCTGATCGTAATGGCGATCGCTAAAGCGAGGCTAATCATGACTAAATGCATTATTCTTTCTCCTGGCGGGCTTGGCGCATAGCTTTTAGGCGTTGGGCGATGGCATCGAGTTGCTCAACGCTAGCTGCATCTAGGCTATCGGCAAAAGCAGCGACGACATCGGGGTTGCCCACGGCAAGAAATTGGTTAAGCTGCTCTTGGGCTTTAAGAATTTGGGCTTGTTCCTGGGAAATGAGGGGACGCCAAGTAAAGGCGCGTTCGGTTTTATCGCAGGCTAACCACCCTTTTTGCGTTAGGCGACGCAGAACAGTGGTGACGGAGGTATAAGCCAATTCTCGATCCGGATCGGCCAAAATGCGATCGTGTACGTCTTTGACGGTGGCACAACCCAGTTGCCAAACAATTTCTAAGATTTCGGTTTCCAACGGCCCTAGGGACAGTTGTTTCGGTCGATGGTTAGGCAAAGGCATAACGGTTCAACGGTGTTCGCACTTTGTTTCATTGTCTCGGAAAAGGGTCGGGTTTGACGGCTTGTCTTTTGACGGGGCGATCGCGATTGGCGCAAAATAGCCCGTGGCGATCGCAGTTTGGTTTTATGCAACGCTTATCTTTACTGACCCTAACTTCGCTTATCCTCTCCCTCACTTTCCCGCCAGCTTTTGCCCACGAGTCGGGCCATTCTCATCCCCCTGAAGGTCATTCTCATGGCAGCCACGCCCACTCGGTTCTAGAAATTCCTTCCGGTTCTCCAGTTCCCTCGGTGAATCTCAAAATTCACCCCGATGCCATGCGCGGCTGGAATTTAGAAGTCCAAGTCAGCAATTTTCAGTTTGCCCCAGAACGGATTAACACGCAGAGCATACCCACAGAAGGCCATGCTCATCTTTATATCAATGGTCAAAAAATGGGTCGCCTTTACAGTTCTTGGTATCATCTGGAGGCATTACCCCCAGGACGACACGAAATTAAAGTCACTCTGAATGCTAATGGACATGAGGATTTATACCATAATGGTCAGCCCATTGCAGCAACGCAAATCTTAGAAGTCCCCGTTACAAATCATTAAAGATTGACGCATAAAAGTACGATTTATGCATTAGATTTGGACAATCTTAGATAGACCGATTTTTTCCTAATTTCTGGATGTCTTCGATCCAAGTTTTACAGCTTGTCTTTTGACAACTGCTCCAATCTTTTGAACAATCAAGCCATTGTCGAAAGAGGAGAATCGATGAAAAGGCTCGTTTTACTATTTTGGGCGGGAATAGCCATTTTAACCCTATGCTTTCCCCAAGCTGCTTTAGCTGCTGACTTAGCCAATGGTGCTAAAGTATTTGATGCTAATTGTGCTGCTTGTCATGCAGGCGGTCGCAATGTAATTATGGCAAATAAGAGCTTAAAAGCAGAAGATTTAAGCAAATATGGCATGGATTCCTTAGACGCGATCAAAACCCAAGTGACTAATGGCAAAAATGCAATGCCAGCCTTCAAAGGACGCCTCAGTGCCGAACAAATTGAAGATGTGGCTAGCTATGTGTTAGATAAATCTGAAAAAGGTTGGTAAGCTGTTTTAAACAAGCTTTAATGGGGTTCGCAACTGTTTGACAGATCCTCCAAAAAATTAAGACAAACCTCCAGAAATTCAAGTCTTAAGTCCGTCTTAATGAGTTGCGAATCCTTTCCTCTTAAAAGTCACCAAAATCAAAGTCCTCTTGTTGAGAGGCGTAACTTTTAGTTAGGATCGATAAACTTAGGAAAATCTCAGAGAGATACAGTTAACCCAAAAAGGGGGAAGTGAGAACGTTTTTAGCTCGTTAAAATAGCCGTTTATTCAATGAACCGAGATGAAAGTCAAACTTTGCCTTCTTCTCAGCTTAACGATTGCAATTTTTGTAAGCTTAATTCCGGTTAACGGGTTAGCCTTAGCTGCGGATACCTCTTCTAGGAATAGCCAAGCTAGTTTTCAGCAAGGGGTAAAGAGTTTTCAAAAACAAGATTACTTACAAGCCATTATTGATTTTAGCCAAGCCATTCAGCTTAATCCTCAATTTGCC
>JAAHGE010000612.1 GCA_010672635.1 Desertifilum sp. SIO1I2
CATTCACAGAGACCGAAGATCGGCGAGAAGCTGAGGGTAAACCCCAAAGGGGAATGAGGATCGCGCCTGCAATTAAGCCGATACTCGCACTAAAGGCTAATACTAAGCCAAACGGGAGTTGAATAGACTCGAAAACCAGAAAGCGCAGGGAAACGGGGGTCGCATTTTGTACGGAAACTAGGGCGATCGCGCTGACCCAAAGGGCGAAAATAATCGATAACAGAAATAGCGGGAACGTATTCATAACTTAGGTTAGGCGGCGACAGGGGAAACAGCTTGAATCAGCATTTCCAAGAAGGCGGCGATTTGTGCTTGCTTTTCCAGGGAGTCAGTTTCGAGGTAAACGCGCATCAGGGGTTCTGTTCCGGAAGGACGCAGGAGTACCCAACCCCCATCTTCAAGATAGAGCTTCAAGCCGTCTTTGTGGCTGACCTGTTTGACGCCAATTCCGGCGATCGCATTTGGGGGATTTTGCTGATAGGTGTCGATAACCGCCGCTTTGTGGGCCTCTTCTAGATGCAAATCGATGCGATGATTGTAGCGAGGCCCGCCGGTTTGGGCGATCGCTTCTTCAACCAGTTGCGATAGCGGTTTCCCCTCAAAGGCGATCGCTTCCACAACTAGAAGATTGGCTAAAATCCCATCCTTTTCCGGGATATGCCCTAAAATGCTTAAGCCTCCCGACTCTTCCCCGCCAATTAAGACCTCAGTTTGGCGCATCTTCTCGCCAATATACTTAAAGCCAACAGGGGTTTCAAAACACTCCAAGCCGTAGCGATCGGCTAGATTGTCCAATAAATGCGTTGTCGCGACCGTGCGGACAATTGCGCCAGTTTTGCCCTTATTTTGGATTAAGTGGCGTGCCAGCAGCAATAAGACCGTGTTGGGGGTCAAAACGTTACCCTGCTCGTCCACAATCCCAAAGCGATCGCTATCGCCATCAGTGGCTAATCCCACATCGGCACCACTCGCTTTCACAGCTGTCATTAACGCTCCCAATTGGTCGGGAGTCGGTTCTGGCATCCCCCCTCCAAACAGCACATCGCGATAGGTGTGGAACGATTCTAGCTGGCAACCGCACTCTTCTAACAGCGCATCTAGATAACCGCGCGAGGTGGCGTATAGCGCATCGTATCTGACCTTGAGTTTAGCCGCGCGAATCGTATCGAGATCGATTAACGTCCGCAAAAAGTCGAGGTAGGCGGGTTTGGGGTCAAACTTAGAAATCAGTTGGCTGGGGACTTGGCGGGGAGAGTCGTCTGTGGCGTTCTCTAAATTGGCGACAATTGCATCCGTAATTTCTGGCGTTGCCGGGCCGGCGTAATCGGGGATATATTTAATCCCACAATAGCGGGCCGGATTGTGGCTGGCGGTGAACATTAACGCCCCCGCCGAGTTTAGCAGTTTGGCATTGTAGGCGATCGCTGGCGTGGGACAATCGCGATCGGCGATCTTTACCGTCCATCCTAACTCGGCTAAGATTTCCGCCGCCGCCCGCGCAAACTTATCGGCGAGAAATCGGGTATCGTAACCGATGAGGACGGGTCGATCTTGAGAATAGGCGGATTTGAGATAAAGCGCGATCGCTCTTGTGACTTTTCGGACATTGGGAAAGGTAAAATCATCTGCGATAATTCCTCGCCAACCATCCGTGCCAAACTTGATCTCTACCATAGCGGGCTAATTCCAACGATTCCTCACTAATATACACGTTCCCTTTGCTAGGGACGGACGATGACGCTTTGAATTTTTGCATCTTCCTTGTATTGGGAGGTTTCGTTATATTCGTCTTGAGATTCAGGGTAAATTCCGGCTAAGTCCCCTTGGTTGGCGTTCCCCAAGCCAAATAGCAGTTTTTGGGGTTGGTTGGCAAAGCGCGCGGCTTCGCGTCCTTCACTGGAATAGTTATAAGATAAAGTGGGTTGACCGTAGACCGATTCGGCAGTTTGGATGGGGGTTTGCGGGCCAACTCCATCGACAGTACGATATTGAGGATTATCGGTATAAATTAGCTCAATTGGGTCGCTATCTTGCAAAGTCGTTCCTGCTGGATAGAGGATAGAGTATTGCGCTTCGCCATTTTGCCGAACTGCGATCGCATCGAAGTCTACAATATAGGGCGACTCTACCCGAAATTCTACGTTACTCCCCAAAGCCTGTTTAAGTTCTCCAAGACTCATTCCAATCCTAGCTTCACCAATACCGGCATCAGAGATGAGTTTAGAGGGGTCATTTTCAGATTGAGGGATTACAGGCGTTGAGGCAGCAGTAGGATAAACCGTAGGGTTCGGGGAAGCGGCAGGAGTCGGTGTATTCTGATTGCAACCTACCAGTAAAATCAGCAAACCACAGAGGAAGAGAGGGGATTTCATTAGTAAATAGTCGCGAACATAACAAGTCTTAGTCTGAGGCTACACAACTTTGGGCTGCGATTTCGCGGGGAAGACTCATTCTCCTCTTTTAGGATGAGCCAATTGGGCAAGTTCTGGGGTGTAAAATTAGTGCGATCGCCTTTTCCAACCTTTAAAAAACAACCATGCAAACGCTGAAACTTCCCAATGGTGATGCAATTCCTGTCTTGGGTATGGGAACTTGGCAGATGGGGGAAAGTGGGAAAAATCGGCAAAGCGAGGTGAAAGCCTTGCAGTATGGCCTCGACTTGGGTTTATCGTTAATTGATACAGCAGAAATGTATGGGGAGGGGGGTGCAGAGGAAGTCATTGCTGAGGCGATCGCAAATCGTCGTTCTGAAGTGTTCCTGGTCAGCAAAGTCTATCCCCATAATGCCTCAAAAGGGGGTGCGATCGCGGCTTGCGAGCGGAGTCTGCAACGGTTAAAAACAGACTATCTCGATCTTTACCTCTTGCACTGGCGAGGTTCTGTCCCCCTTTCCGAAACCTTAGAAGCCTTTACAACCCTGCAACAGGCTGGCAAAATTCGCAGCTATGGCATCAGTAATTTTGACCTTGAGGATATGCAGGAAGCCATTAAGTTAGAGAATGGATCGCAAATTGCCACCAACCAAGTCCTCTACAATCTAACGCGACGAGGCATTGAGTGGGATTTGCTTCCCTGGTGTCGCCAGCACGATATCCCAGTGATGGCTTATTCTCCCATTGAACAAGGTCGGATGCTGAATCATCGTATCCTCAATCAACTGGCAGAGGCGAGAGGGGTGAGTGCGGCACAAATTGCGATCGCCTGGTTGCTTCACCAAGATAACGTAATTGTTA
>JAAHGE010000613.1 GCA_010672635.1 Desertifilum sp. SIO1I2
GTTTTGCTTTCACCACTTTGAACTGCCTCAATTGCTTTCTTGCGTAGGTCGTAACTGTATGCTGCTGGCATCGGCTTGACTGAATTCTTCTTCTACTTTATCGTCCTAATCTTCTTTCGTAAAGCTACAGAAGCTTGGCTGAAGGCGTTATTCCTCCAGTTTTGCCTGCTATCGGTCTCAGGCTTGCAGCGTATCCTCCAGATACGCACCGTAGGTTTGGTGGAGTATGTAAGCTTCTGCGATCGGGGCGCGGCAACAACTGCCAAATGAAACTTGATCGATAGTGCTATCAGTCGTCAATACTGATAGCACTTTGGTTGGGTGAGACTAAGCAATGATCCGAGAAACCACACCTGCACCGACAGTGCGTTTCCCTTCACGAATCGCAAAGCGCATTCCTTGCTCGATCGCGATCGCATCCTTGAGTTCAACTACCATCTTTACCCGATCGCCCGGCATCACCATTTCCATCGCGTGACCATCATCAGTAGTAATGACACTAATGGTTCCGGTGACATCCGTGGTGCGGACAAAGAATTGGGGTTTATAGCCAGAGAAGAAGGGTTTATGGCGACCTCCTTCTTGCTTTTTGAGCACATACACCTCAGACTCAAAATGAGTATGCGGCGTAATGGAACCCGGTGCTGCCAGCACCATGCCCCGCTCAATTTCATCCTTCTGGATACCGCGCAGCAGAACTCCTACATTGAGACCCGCAATTCCTTCTTTAAGGGATTTCTGGAACATCTCAATGTCAGTCACGATCGAGTCGCGAGTTGGTTTAATTCCCACGATTTGAATTTTATCGTTGGGGCAAATGCGACCGCGCTCAATCTTGCCCGTTGCCACTGTTCCCCGTCCCATGATGGAGAAGACATCTTCAACACTCATGAGAAACGGCCGATCGATGGGGCGATCGGGTGTGGGAATGTAGGTATCCACAGCATCCATGAGCGCATAGATCCCATCCACCCACTCATTCTCACCTCGTTGCAGTTTAGGATTAGCAGTCATTGCTTCCAATGCTTTCAGGGCAGAACCAGCAACAACCGGAATCTCATCACCCGGAAAGCCATAGGCAGCGAGCAGTTCCCGCACTTCTAACTCCACGAGTTCCAGAATTTCAGCATCCTCCACCATGTCCTTCTTATTCATGAAGACCACGATATAGGAGACGCCAACCTGCCGTGCTAGCAAAATGTGTTCGCGAGTTTGGGGCATTGAACCATCATTTGCTGAAACCAGCAGAATGGCTCCATCCATTTGAGCGGCTCCGGCGATCATGTTTTTCACATAGTCCGCATGTCCAGGACAATCAATGTGAGCATAATGCCGCTGTTCGGTCTCATACTCGACATGCGCCGTGTTGATCGTAATGCCCCGCTGCTGTTCTTCAGGAGCCGCGTCAATCTCGTTGTATGCCTTCGGTGTCGCCTGACCCAGTGCTGCCAATGTCGCTGTAATCGCTGCTGTCAGAGTCGTCTTACCGTGGTCAACGTGACCGATCGTCCCGATGTTGATATGGGGTTTTGTCAATTCAAACGTGGCGCGTGTCATGTTACATGATTCCTTTTCCAAAAATAGTGAGCTACGCGATCAAAACGATGGCTCCAGCACCCTCTAGCTGTTGCTTAAGGGCTGTTGCTGCATCTTTGTCCAGTCCTGCCTGGACTACTTTGGGAACAGATTCCACAAAGTCTTTTGCCTCTTTCAGTCCCAGTTCATAAGGCAATCTTTTTATCAGCGGGAACCGATTGCAGAACCACATCAAACTGAGTCTGAGCAGGTTCAACTTCATCTTGTTCATCTCGCTTCTCAAACTGAATCAATGCTGGTGTAGAAGCATCAACATTGAAGGTTGCTTCAATCTAACAGGAAGTTAGGCAAGCTTTGCCTGTTGGGATACAAGGTGATTTAGGTGCTCTGCCACTAGAGCTACAGACCCAAGTTTGGTGGATTCTGGTCGGATTTGTAGCTTGCTTGGTGCGAAGCGGTACCGACATCTTTCTGCTTGCTTTCCCAATTAAGCTACAGACCCATATAGCAGGAGTGGCAGGAGTTGAACCTACACAAGTCGATTTAGAAGATCGATGCCCATTCCATTAGGCGACACTCCCACAATTGGTAGTCCTGGCAGGATTTGAACCCGCAACCCAGTTCTTGTAAGGAACTTGCTCCACCATTGAGCTACAGGACTACGAGAGCGATGCCTTTCGGCACGCTTAAGCGATCGATGGGACTCGAACCCATGCGCTGAGTGTGGCGCACTCAGATGCTCGCCGCTACATCACGATCGCGTTTGGTATGGACAGTGGGACTCGAACCCACACCAAGAGGTTGGAAGCCTCACATGCTACCGCTACACCATGTCCACATTCTGGGGCTGGTGACAGGATTTGAACCTGCAACAAGAGCGCTTACAAGGCGATTGCTCTTCCGACTGAGCTACACCAGCACAAGCAGATGGCGAGGCTTGTAGCTTGCTTGGTGCGTAGCGGTACTCGCTGATGTAAAGGTGATGAGCCTTTCGAGCCGCCGTTGCTCCATCCCCGCAGTACCCCTGGCGAGACTCGAACTCGCAAGATTCCAGTTTTAAGCCGGACACGTCTGCCAATTGCGTCACAGGGGCATCTTTGGTGGGCGCTGTAGGAGTTGAACCTACGTCGGTCTCCTTAAGAGGGAGGTGCATCACCGTTCTGCCAAACGCCCAATTTTTCACTGCTCAACCAAAGGTTGAATTTGGTGGGTCGCCCAGGGGTTGAACCTGGATCTCTCCGCTTAAAAGGCGGCTGCATATCCGCTCTGCCTTTCTTGTATGCCCAAAGGGCTTTACGACCCAAACGTTTGGTACACCGAGCAGGAGTTGAACCTGCTAATAACACGCTTATCGGGCGTGCGCGTCCACCACTTCCGCCTTCGGTGCTTGGTACTCCTGGTGGGAATCGTATAGCCTTCGGCATTCAAGAAACGCGAAGCGTCTCCGAATGGAGAAACCCACAAAATCTAGATCCTCGCTTCCCTTCCGCCACAGGAGCATCAGTACCCTTGGTGGGAGTCGAACCCACAAAATCTGGTCTCTGAAGCCAGCACGTCTGCCAGTTCCGTCACAAGGGCAAATGTTTTTTGATTGTGTTGAGTGAAAGCTTTGCTTTCACTCAACACTCAGGTAAGGGCAAATGGTCGGGATGGTAGGATTTGAACCCACGACTCCTTGGTTTGGGACCAAGGAGTC
>JAAHGE010000614.1 GCA_010672635.1 Desertifilum sp. SIO1I2
TGGGCGTTATAATTCTCCCATTGAACAAGGTCGGATGCTGAATCATCGTATCCTCAATCAACTGGCAGAGGCGAGAGGGGTGAGTGCGGCACAAATTGCGATCGCCTGGTTGCTTCACCAAGATAACGTAATTGTTATCCCCAAAGCCAGCCGCATCGACCATGTAGAGCAGAATTATAACGCCCTAACTCTGCAATTAAGCCCTGAAGAATTAGCAACCCTCGACAGCGCCTTTCCTCCCCCCAGTCAACCCACCCCCCTAGAAATGCTCTAGGATCAAGACCTGAGAAACCCGGTTTCTAGCACTGGTGCAATATTATGAGGTAATTGAATGATGGCAAAACCAGAAAAACCCCTCACCGGAGAAGCGCTAGTTAAAGAAGTCTGTCGGCGAATTCGGGTAGCGCGTAGCTACTGGGATGCTCATAATAACGCCGCCTGTCGCGGAGAAAGAGAGCGTGCCTTAGCGCTTTACAATACCTTAACGAAAGAACAAAAAGACCAAATCCCCCAACAGTTGCGGGTGTGGCTGCGCTATCGCAGCGAAAAATACTTCGGCGCACACCGCACCCCACCCAAGTCTAAACGGAAGCCGAAGTAGGATTGAAAGTGCGATCGCTGTACTTAGCAACCCATTTTAAGAGAACTCAATACCCTTGAAGTCCACTACAAAAGGACGTGAGTCTATGAGATTTCCCCGTATTACAGTTAATCCCGATCGTATGGGAGGAGTACCTTGTATCAGAGGTTTACGGATTCCAGTTTCTACCGTAGTCAATATGCTCGCTGATGGGATAGCGATCGCAGATATCTTAGAAGCTTATCCAGATTTAGAGATTGAAGATATTCAAGAGTCTCTGAGATACGCGGCTGAAGCAGTAACGGAACGAGAACTTCCCCTCCGAACAGCATGAAATTTTTAGTTGATAACGCTTTGTCTCCCCAAATTGCTGAAGGTTTAAAGCAAGCTGGGTATGATGCGGTTCATGTTCGGGAGTACCAGATGCAAGCTTCAGATGACACTGAAATTTTTACAAGGGCTGAACGTGAAGATAGAACTATCATCTCGGCTGACACCGACTTTGGTACTCTTCTATCCCAGCGACAGCAAAATAAGCCCTCTGTCATTCTATTTCGCCGCAGTACCGATCGCCATCCGCAGCAACAGCTAGAGATCCTCCTGCTTAATCTTGAGATGATTCAAGATGCCTTACAAGAAGGCAGTATTGTAGTCTTTGAGCAGTCTAGAGTTAGAGTTCGATCTCTACCCATATGAATCTCTACAGCCTTTTGCAACGAACCGAACGCCAGCGCGTGAGCGATCGCGCGATCGCACCTATCCTACAAGGAATTGAATCCGTTCCCCTGCAACTGGTGCTGATTTGGCCGCAATTGGGAGACTTTGATAGCCTGGAGTATGCTTGGTGGTTGCAACGAGAACGCCAGCAGATTCAAGATAAAGGGATAGCGGTTCGGGCGGTGGGAATTGGCGATTGCGCTTCTGGTCAGCAATTTTGCCGCTATACTGGATTTCCTGAAGATTGCCTATATATTGACCCGACAGCCGAATTGCACCGCAGTCTCAAACTGTATTCGGGCTTATCTTTCAAACTTCCTCTCCTCTCCACCAGCCAGAATGCATGGTTGAACCTGATGCTGATGTGTGCGGGAATGGGTAGCCCTGGAACCCTCTCGGAAGTCTTTCGCGGCTATCGCGGCGACACTCGCGCACCCCAGCTTATTGGCGACGAAGAAACCGTTAAAGCCGCTCCTCTGCCCCCTCTGAAAGGCTCATTTTTCCAATGGGCGGGCGGGAAAGGCTTTCAGCGCCCTTTTGAGTTGGCTACCCTGCGCTTGCGGAATATGAGCGAAGTTTTGAGTCAATGGAATACTTACGTTCCCAACTCTGCCTATCTTACCCAACGGGGCGCAACTTTCCTATTTAACCCTCAAGGCGATCTCCTGTACGAACATCGCGATCCGGGTATTCTGGGGTTTGCGGCGGATAAAAGCAACCCCTTATCATTTCTCTCTGATTTCTAACCCGGATCGGGGAGAGATAGCGCCAGTTGATAGAGTTGGCGTTTGGGGAGATAGGTAAGTTGTGCTAGCTGGCGGCTGGCTTGCGATCGCGATAACCCCTGTTTCAACAACTCCTCTAACTCTGTCCTTAACGCTTCCTCCGATAATACCAAGGGTGCAACGCTCATCCCCGCAATGGTTAGGGTAAATTCGCCTTGGGGTTCTACCTTAGAATAATGCGCGATCGCCTCTCCTACCGTTCCTCGCCAGAACTCTTCGTGCATCTTCGTTAATTCTCGCCCCAAAACAATGGCGCGATCGCTTCCCAAACCCTCCGCCAAATCATCTAACGTTTGCTTGAGTCGATGGGGCGACTCGTATAAAATCATGGTGCGCGTTTCCGTCGCTAATACCGCCAACCGTTCCTGTCGCGGCTTCCCCTTAACGGGTAAAAACCCCTCAAAAATAAACCGATCCGTCGGTAAACCCGCAGCACATAAGGCTGTTATCGCCGCATTCGCCCCCGGAATGGGAACAACGGGGATATTTTCCGCAATACTAGCCTTAATTAACTCATACCCCGGATCGGCGATCGCAGGCATCCCCGCATCTGTCACCACCGCGATATCCTCCCCCATCCGCAACCGCTGTAATAACTCTGGAATGCGCTGCTGTTGGTTATGTTCGTGATAGCTAATTTGGGGCGTGGTTATCTGAAAATGTTGTAATAACTTTCCCGTGTGGCGCGTATCCTCAGCCGCGATCGCCCTCACCGATTGTAAAATCCGAATAGCCCGGAACGTCATATCCTCCAGATTTCCGATCGGCGTTCCCACAATATACAGCGTGCCTAAATGCGTCATTAATTATAGATCCACTACTCGTAATCATTATGGATCGCGGCTTATTTATTGGCTTAATTACACTAGATTTCTTGTACCTCGCCGAAGGCGTACCCGCTAGCAATCAAAAGATCGTTGCTCAAGATTATCTCGTAGCGGCGGGTGGCCCTGCAACCAATGCGGCTGTTACCTTCAGCTATTTGGGAAACCCTGCAAAGCTACTCGGCGTTATCGGTTCCCACCCCATAGGCAATCTGATTTTATCGGATTTACAGGCGTTTGAGATTGAAATCCTCGAACTCGATTCCACCCGTAGCGAACCCCCACCCGTTTCTTCTATTATTGTCAGCCAAGGAAGTGGAAACCGC
>JAAHGE010000615.1 GCA_010672635.1 Desertifilum sp. SIO1I2
TCCGCCAACGATTAAACAGAAATTTCAGACAACCTGCGGCAAAATAAGGAGAAATATCTGTTTAATCGTTGGCGGGAAGCGCATTTTCTGCGAGGACTTGAGCAAATCTGAAATTAGAGGTTGCCAAGACAAACACGATCGTGGGTAAATTTACCGTTCGTAATTGCAAATTCTCGTAATACTGGGTGAAATTGTCTTTGGGGGTGGCAATTCCCATAAAAATCAAATCTGCTTTTTGGGAAGACTCGCGTAACACCTCATCAAAAGAACGCCCATTGGCAATTAAGATTTGGGGAATGGCGCGAAAGCGTAACTGTTGCAAGACCTGATGAATATTGGTCTGGGCGGCTTGGGCTGCCGTTTCATCGGGAACCATTAATTTGAGGTAAACTTGAGCGTTGCGCCAGTTGAGATCGGTTTGCAGCAGTTCGGCCAAAAGTACCATCAAACCGCCATTGGCGTGCAACCCGCCCCACCAAATATCGATGTGTTGGCGTTGACCAAAGCCCTGCTGGGCATTTTCGCGCAGGATAATTACATTGCGTCTGGCTTGGTAGAGACTCGCGATCAGTTGACAATAGCGATCGCGCCGAGAGGATTCTTCGCTATCCCCCAGTAGAATCGTATTTGGGACTAAAGGCCCTATCCCATAAATTTCGACTAGACGCTGCGCCCCTTCAAAGGGATCGGGGGCGGTGAGCGATCGCACTAAGGCCTGAACCCCGCGCCGTTCCAAATACTCGTAGATAGTGGCTTCTAACTCTTCCTGTTGGGTAATGCTGCGCGATCCGCCCGGTAATACCGTCGCCACGGTAATCAATCCCCGGTTGTGGGTTAAACTGTTGGCCAACTCAATTAAAGACCAACGTTTCGTCGGCGCGCCGGAAAGCACCAAAATATGGGGTCGCCAATTTTTGGTATCGTCGAGTCGTCCGACCTGAAAAATCCCCGTTCGCAATAACTCCATCCACATCCCGCGCCGCACGTCTCCCCAGTTGGTTTGCAGTTCGCGCCGTTCCAACCAGATATAGATGCCCAAAACAATTAAAGCTGCCGCAACCGTTGCCACAGCGTTAATTAAGAACATAACGATCAAGCAACCCACCGCCCCCAGCATAGAAAGCGACCAATGGACGCGGAAGGTGGGGCGAAAGGAGGGACTTTGCAAAAACCCTTCAATTCCAGCCGCAATATTCAACACCATGTAAGTCGTGAGGAAAAACATGGTGAGGATGGGCGCAATTAGATTGAGATCGCCAATATAAACCGCCGCGATCGCGATTCCTAGGGTGACAATTGTTCCCATACGCGGTTCGTCATTGCGCCCGCTTCCCGACCCTAGAACGCTCATCCATCGCGGTAATACGCCATCTCGTGCTAGCGCCTGCAATACGCGGGGCGCGCCCAAAATACTCCCCAAGGCACTCGATAGGGTTGCGCCCCAAACCCCTAGTAAAATCGCGGGCCCCCACAGGGCCATTTGTTGCATGATTAGGGGTTCGTTAATCAATGTGAGCGCATCGGCGCGCATGGCGAGCAAAATTGGCAAAACCATGTAAATGACGTAGCCTGTGCCTACAGCAGCCAGGGTACCCGTAGGGAGGGAACGGGTGGGATCTCGCAAGTCCCCAGACATATTCACCCCTGCCATAATTCCTGTTACCGCTGGGAAGAAGACGGCGAAGACGTTCCAGAAGGGTTCGGAAAGTCGATCCGGCGCGCCCCACATTTCAATTTGCGTGGCTTCTAGGGGCGAACCGAAGACAAAGGAGATCAGGGAAAGGGCGATCGCGGCCATAATGATATACTGCGCCCGGATCGCAAGTTGGGCGGAGGTAATGGCGATCGCGGCGACAATGATGGTGGTGACTAAAGCCACGTAAAGCGGGTTAAGGTGTCCGAAGGTTTGGACAATACTCTCTGCAAACCCAATGGTATACAGCGCCACGGATAAGGCTTGGGCGAAGTACAGGGAGATCCCGACAGCCCCTCCGGTTTCAATTCCCAAGGAGCGGCTAATCATATAATACGCGCCCCCCACGCGAACTACTCGGTCGGTGGCGATCGCGCAAACCGAAAGCGCTGTTAAAAAGGTAATCGCTGTTGAGAGCGTGACAATAATTAAGGTGCCAATTAATCCCACGTTCCCCACAACCCACCCAAAGCGCAGATACATAATCACGCCCAGGATGGTGAGAATTGAAGGGGTATAGACTCCGCCAAAGGTTCCTAAACCTTCTGGGTTAGCCGTTACCGTTTGAGTTGGCTCAGAAGGTTGGCGGAAGGGAAATTTCATAATCAGTAGATTCAATAAGATAGCAAAATCTTTACACAGCTTAGGGATACCTAGCCGTAATTGCACTCACCTTTTGTTAGAATTTACCATTTGTTCGGAGCCTTCTTGCTGCTGCTGCCGCCACCAAGCCAGAAATAAGCGAATTTCGCCATAGTCGATTTTCCCGTCTAAATATTCATAAATCGGTTTAATTCCTTCAGAAACGCCGGTTTCCCGAACCGCTTGCAGAATCAAAGCTTGATGTTCTGGAGAAACCAGTGGGTTTAAATCGATAGGTTTTCCCTTTTCAATTAACTCGGCTAAATGTCCCTGAATGGTTGTCGGTTTCAGTTGGCGCTGGCTAGCAATCTCTTCTACGCTTAACCCCTGTTCAAATAATTCCCAAGTGGTTAAGCGGGTATCTGGGTTCGATTTTTTGGTTTTTGATGGAGGGGTTCCTAAATCCTGTTCTTGGCGGTAAGCCTTGATTTCAGTAATAAAGCGTTCTCCATATTGATTTAATTTATAAGTACCCACCCCCGATAGTTGGCTAAACTCTGCTAAGGTTTGCGGTTGCATTTGCGCCATTAGCTTTAAGGTTGAATCAGCAAAAACAACATAGGGAGGAACGGATTGTTCGTCCGCAATTTTTTTCCGAAGTTTGCGTAATTTATCAAACAGAATTTCAACTCCGGCTTTCTTTAAATTCGTCTCTTCCGAAGCTTTTTTCTTAGGTTCAGTCACCACTAAATGGACGGAACGCTGGCGGCGCATCACTTCCCAACTGAGGGGGTTTAGTTTCAGTACCGCATAGCCATCTGTGGTTTGATCGAGTAAGCCTTGATGTAAGAGCGATCGCCCTAACATTTTCCACTGTTCTGCGGTACGATCTTTGCCAATTCCATAGGTGGAAAGTTCGTTATGTTTATTTTGTAAAACTTTTTGATTTTTA
>JAAHGE010000616.1 GCA_010672635.1 Desertifilum sp. SIO1I2
TCTCCTTGGCCAAGGGTCATTGGTTGCCCGTTGGCGACCAATGGCTCAACGCCTAGAAGAATTCATCAGGAAGGACTATTAGGAAATGACATTAACTGTTCGCGTCATTGCACCAGACAAAACGGTCTGGGACTCTCAGGCTGAAGAGGTGATTTTACCAAGTACCACCGGTCAACTGGGTATTCTCACTGGTCACGCTCCCTTGCTGACGGCCCTGGATACGGGGGTTATGCAAGTTCGCCCCGGCAAAGAATGGCAAGCGCTGGCTCTGATGGGTGGCTTTGCCGAAATTGAAAACGACGAAGTCACCATCCTCGTCAATGGGGCAGAACGCGGCGACAAGATTGATAAAGAACAAGCTCGGACTGCCTACAGTGAAGCTGAGGCTCGCTTTAACAAAGCCGCAGGCAGTGGCAACCGTCAAGAACAAATTCAAGCCACTCAAGCCCTCAAGCGCGCCAGAGCTAGATTTCAAGCCGCTGGCGGCATGAGTTCTCGCTTTTAGAACTCGCACTCACAAGAGAAAAGGCATCAGGAATTATTCCTGAGAGCCTCTTCTCCAATGTTTGGTTATAGCCGATTTAGTTGCTGCCTGTAAAGGCAACTTCGGGAAACTTTGTCTGAGCTTCAGACATCGGGCGACGTTTACCCTCTTCTTGCCAGTAGTTAATCACTTCAGTGGCTTTGTTGAGCAGGGCAACGCGCTCTGACTCCGAGATCCAGTGTTTAGCTTCGAGTTCGTTTTTTAGCTCTTCCCAGGCATCACTGCGGGGCCAGAAGAAGTAGCGGGTTAAAGGACTGGTGCCTTTGCCGACCACTTGATCGACAGCGATAGCAACGTTATCCTCTAGCCAGAGAACTCTAAGAACAAATTTCGACAATCAAACCTCCGGGTTCCTTCCCTGGAAAAAAACTTTGCGATCGACTATTTTATCTTATCTGACTCCCCTTATTCACCAGAATTTAATTTGAGGGGTGCTTAATCTCTGAAAAATTTTATGCAAACTCCCAATTCTTCAACCTTAAAAGCGATCGCGATCTTTGATATTGATGGGGTGATTCGCGATGTTAGCCAATCTTACCGCCGCGCCCTAGCCGATACCGTAGAACAGTTTACCCAAGGTCAATATCGTCCCACCCAGAACGATATTGACCAACTTAAGGGCGAAGGAATCTGGAATAATGACTGGGAAGGTTCCCAAGAGATGGTTTATCGCTATTTTGAGGCCCAAGGAACGCCGCGCGATCGCCTCTCCTTTGATTTTGCCGAAATCGTCACTTTCTTCCAATCCCGCTATCGAGGAACCGATCCCGTTAATTGGAATGGTTACATCACCACAGAGCCGATTTTAGTCAATCCGGCTTATTTAGAAAGCCTAACTCAAGCTGGCATTGGTTGGGGCTTCTTTAGCGGGGCGACGCGCGGATCGGCAGAATATATCCTCACCCGGCGCTTAGGCTTGCAAAACCCCATTTTAATCGCAATGGAAGATGCGCCTGGAAAGCCCGATCCAACCGGGTTATTTGCGACCCTCAATCAAATTAGCTCAGATCCGTCTATCCCCGTTCTCTATTTGGGGGATACCGTAGCGGACATGTACACCATTGATAAAGCAAGATTAGAATATCCTTCCCGTCAGTGGATCGGCGTCGGTATCCTCCCTCCCCACGTCCACACCCCAGAAGAACGCCGTCAAGCCTATACCCAAACCCTGAAAGAGGCTGGCGCAACCGTAGTTTACGGCAATATTGAGGAGTTAACCCCGGCTGAGATTAGCCAACTCATTGAGGTGCGTTAATCTTGAGATCGGGTGGCGGCTTTTAAGCTTCCCCTCACCCCCAACCCCTCTCCCTAGGGCGAGGGAAGCTAGAGTAGAACTCAATAACACCTGTAAAGCTTAAGCTGATAGGGTTTTAGCAATTGACTTCGCTCCTTAGAGGCGAACGAACAAGGCTGGCTGTGGTGTGAGCGTTTAGGGTTGTGGTTGGGAACTTGGGAAGGCACGATCGAACGAGAAACGGCGGCGTGGTTGCGGTTTTACGACTCACAAGGGCATTTGGTATTGTTACCCGAAGAAGCGGAACGTCAACGGGCTGAGAGGCTGGCGGCGCGGCTGCGGGAATTGGGAGAAGATCCCGATACCCGATGATGGGGATGCTCAGGCGAGGCGCTGGCGAAGGATAAATTCGGCGATCGCTAAATCAACAGGCGTTGTCACCTTCAAATTCGTTTCTTCGCCCTCTACAATCGTTACGGGTAGGTTGCAAGCTTCAAATAAGGCGGCATCGTCGGTGACTTCCCATCCCAGTTGTTTGCCTTTGTCGTGACAGTCTTTGAGCAACTGAACTTCAAAACCTTGGGGGGTTTGCGCCGCCCAAAGGTAATTGCGGTTGGGGGTTTGTTCTACAATTTGTTGGTCGTTGACAATTTTAATCGTATCTTTGACTGGAATTGCGGCAATCAAGCCCGGACAATGGTACAAGGCTTCCGCACAGCGATCGAGTAAATCGGGAGTAGCTAAACATCTGGCCCCATCGTGAATCAAAACGCGATCTGCGCCCTCTGGTAGCCCCTGCAAGCCGTTGTAAACCGATTCTTGGCGGGTTTCGCCCCCTTGAATAAACGCTACGGGTTTAGACAGTGACAGCCCTGCTAGGATCTGTTGGAAATCTTCCCAATCTGCGGGTTGCCCGACTAACCCAATCCAATCAATGTGACGAGAGGCTTCGGCGGCTAGCAGCGTCCAGGCTATTAGGGGTCGATCCAGCAAACTCAGTAACAGTTTATTGCGATCGCTCTTCATGCGCCGCCCCATGCCTGCGGCTGGAATTAACAAATACACGCCTCTCTCCTTCGGGTATCAATCTGGCTCTTGACTGACTATATCAGCCCAAGTTGTCAGCATCCTACAACGCGGCAATCTCCGCTATCAGATAAAATATGGGGTTGGTAAACTCGATATGAGCATCATGAGAGTAGTAGCCCTTGTGCCTGGGGGAATTGGCGATCAAATTCTGTTTTTCCCCACCCTAGATGACCTGAAACGTTCTTACCCTGAAGCCGAGATCGATGTCGTTGTAGAACCTCGCGCCAAGGGCGCTTATCGCGTTTGTAAGTCTGTGGAAAGTGTCATTCCCTATGACTTCAAAGATCGCAATAGTCTGGCAGACTGGGGCGATATCGTATTCGCGATCGCGAATCACCCCTAATAAATTGCCCCAGTA
>JAAHGE010000617.1 GCA_010672635.1 Desertifilum sp. SIO1I2
TGCCAGTCTGCAACGGGTTCGTAACCGAGAATTTGACCCCGGCGACCTGTCACCAATTGCAATACCTTCGAGTAAACTCATTGGGAGCAATCACTTCAATGGCTGCAATAGGTTCTAATAAGGTGGGCTGACATTTCGCCATCCCTTCTTGCATGGCGAGGCGGGCCGCTTGTTTAAAGGCTTGTTCGGAACTATCTACCGAGTGGTAGGAACCGTTGGTTAACGTCACAGCCACATCCACCACCGGGAAGCCTAGAGGCCCCTGTTGCAGAAATTCTCGCACGCCCATTTCTACGCCGGGAATGTATTGTTTGGGGACAACGCCGCCGACGATGGTTTCGTTAAAGTTGAAGCCTTCACCGCGAGAGAGGGGGCGAATATCCAGGTAAACATCGCCAAATTGCCCGTGTCCGCCGCTTTGGTGCTTGTAACGACCGTGGATCGAAGCAGTGGGTTTGCGAATGGTTTCTTTGTAGGCAATGCGCGGTAGGTGCGTCACCATTGGCAAGTTATATTTGCGGCGCAGGCGGTCTAGGGAGACTTTGAGGTGAATTTCGCCTTGACCCCAAAGGATGACTTCGTGGGTGTCGCCGTGCTGTTCCCAATATAAGGAAGGGTCTTCGTCAAGGAGTTTGGCTAAGGCGGTGGTGAGTTTCACTTCATCATTGCGCTTTTCGGGTGCGATCGCCATCGCGTAAACCGGACGCAGTTCTTGAGCGCGGGGTAACTCTTTAACCGTATTGCCATTACTGGCGAGCGTATCGCCCGTTTTGATCCCTTCCATCCGCGCTAGGGCAACCAATTCGCCGACTTTTGCCGCTTGGACGGCCTGCTGCTGCTGACCGAGGAGGCGATAAATACCGCCTGTTCGCACGCCATTGAGAACCATTCCGTCGGTGAGTTCGCCGCGCCACACCCGGACTAAGGAGAGTTTGCCGCCTTGGGGGGTATAGTAGGTTTTTAGCACTTGGGCAATGGGAACCTCGCTATCTTGCTGAATGCCGCGACGTTCTGAGGTTTCGCTCGGATCGGGGGCTTCTCGTAACAGCGCCTCAAGTAGGGGGCGTACGCCGTAATCTTGTTCGGCAACGCCCAGGAAAACGGGGACAATTAAATCAGCCCCTAAGTCCATTTTGATATCTTGGAGGATTTCTTCTTGGGGCGGATCGATTTCTTCGAGGAGTTCTTCAAGTAAGTGGTCGTCAAAGTCGGCTAGGGTTTCTAGCATTTGCGCTCTGGCTGCTTTTTCTTGTTCTTTGAGCGCTTCGGGTAAGGGAACCGGATCGGCAGGTGCGTGTGAATGGTAGTGGTAAGCTTGTTCGCTGACTAAATCGATGTAACCAATAATTTGGTTATCTTTCCCGATGGGATATTGATGGGGAATAATGGGACGAGTGGAGACTTTTTGCAGGGCACTGAGGACGGCGTTAAAGTTTGTAGCGCAGCGCGTTTCGTCCGTGCAGACCCGATCCATTTTGTTGATAAAAACGAGGTGGGGAATTTCCCAATCATCCAAGAATTTAAACAAGGGGGCGAGGGTTAAGATCCGATCGGGATCGGCTTCGCAAACCACAACGGCTGCCCCAACGCCAATGAGTGCGTTATAGGTTTCTTGGATAAATTCGACTGAACCGGGACAATCTAAAAAGGTGAGATTGATGTCTTCGTAAGTGGTACTGCCAACGCTAATTTCAACGCTCATTTGGCGCTCTCTGGCTTCTGGAGAACTATCTCCAACGGTGTTGCCCTCTTTAATTGAGCCTTTGCGAGAAATGGCACCTGTCACCGATAACAGGCTTTCCATTAAGGTGGTTTTCCCGCTACAATACGGCCCAACAATGGCAACATTCCTAGCGCCAGTGGCTACTTTTTCGTTCATAGCCGTTACTCCTTTAGCGATTCGCTAAGTGTTTTTAGCTGATGATTTGAGAGTACCGCGTTCTTAACCTCAATTGAAAAAATTGCAATTTCTTTTAAGAGAATGCTCGCGATTTTTTAAAGGAAGGTCAATTAATGTTTGGGATTTTAAACTTTTATAAAAGATTAGCAAGGTGCAATTTCGCATTTGGGATCGCCCGATTTTGGGGAAATTTGCCGAAATGACCCGGAAGTTTGCGAAAATTAGCTTGAATTTGTTTGGAGAAAAGGGGGCGATCGCGATCGCCTGAAGTCCGGGTCAGATTAAGCGATTCTTAAGGAAAGTTGACGATTCAGTCTGGTGGAAAACTTCAACGATTTTACGGAGAGCAACAAGCATGGCAAGCCAAACTCAACGTCCAATTCAAGTCATGGCGATCGCCTTATTCGGGAGCGCGATCGCACTTTCTAGCTTTGTCTTACCGCCTCATGCCGTTGCCCAAGCCCAACAAACTGTTGAAGTCTCCGCCGAAGCGGTTGAAAAGCTCAAGCAAGGCTTAGAACTGATCCGAGGGGGACGCATTCCCGAAGCGATCGCTGCCTTTCGAGAAGCCACCCGCCTCGCGCCGCACCTCGCACCCGCCCATTACAACCTGGGGTTAGCCTTGCGCCAAAAAGGAGAACTGCAAGCTTCCGCTGATGCCTTTTACCAAGCTACCCAAGCCGATCCCAACTTCGCCTTAGCCTATGCTAACCTCGGTGCAGCTTTACTCGAAGGTCAAAATCTCGACCAGGCAGGAGACTATTTAGAAAGAGCCGTTGAATTAAACCCAGAATTAGGACTCGCGCATTACAACCTGGGTTTAGTGCGCGAATTTCAAGGCAGACTTGCCGATGCGATCGTCGCCCACAAACGCGCGATCGCCTACAGCCCCAACGCCCCCGAACCGCACTTTCACCTGGGGAAAATTTACACCCAACAAGGCAAAACCCCAGAAGCCCTCGATGCCTTCCGCAAAGCCTTAGCCATTAGCCCTAACTATCCGGAAGCCCAATACTCCCTGGGTTCATTGCTTCTGGCTCAAGGTCAACTCGAAGAAGCCCTAGAAGCATTCCGTCTTTCTGCTGAAAGTAACTCTAACTACGCTAATGCCTACTATGGTGCCGGCTTGGTCTTTTTACAGCAAGGCAAATACCAAGACGCCCAAAAGGTCTTAGAATACGCCCGCGATCTCTACCGTTCCCAAGGAAATCAGCAGTGGACTCTCACCGTCGAACAATTGCTTCAGCAGGCGAGACAGGGGAATTAGAGTGCTGAGTCAAAAGTGCTGGCTGGGTGGGAAGAGGGTGGGGGGATAGGCTCACAA
>JAAHGE010000618.1 GCA_010672635.1 Desertifilum sp. SIO1I2
TGATTGCAGAAAACAACCCAGAGGGGGCGCGTTTAATTCAAGAGGCCTTAAATCAGAATTCAATGCCGTATCAGCTTTTGGCGATCGCCAACGGTCAAGAACTTTGTGATTTTTTGCACCGTCGAGGACAGTATAGCGATGCTCCCCGCCCGGATTTGATTTTATTAGATCTGAACTTACCCGATAAAGATGGGAAAACGATTCTAACAGAAATTAAAGCCGACCCTCAGTTGAAGCGGATTCCCATAATTGTCTTCAGTTTTTCCAATCGCGCTGAAGATATCTTGCAGTCCTATACCCTTCAGGGGAATTGTTACGTCCTGAAATCCTGGGATGCCCAACATTTGTTTCAAGTTATTAAACGAATTGAAGATTTTTGGTTAAAGATTGTAACGTTACCCATCGAGTAATTACAAAGTTGATAAAATCTCAACATTTTAGCCGATCAAAATAAAGGCATCTTTAGAAGATCGGTAAAATCTTCGGTTTTATTTAAGAATCTATTTTGGAGTAGCTTCGAGCATCCAAGGTATACTACGAATAATGAGAGAACTCAAACAATATTAATGCGTTCGGGCAATTGCAATTGGCAAAAACTTGAGTTCGTTAGTCAATAAAGAGTCTTGAAGGTAAGCAAAAATCAGCACAAAAGAAAGGTCAAAGAGAGAAAAATTGACCGCCAACAATTGAGCTACAGCTTACCCCATCAGTATTTTTTCGCAGCACTTATAGGGAGGGTCGATCGTGGTAGACGCAAACCTAGACATCCAAGATTTGAACTTAACGCGCCTCAAACAACCATCCATTCATTTACTAACCCAAATCCAACCGCATGGTGTTTTGCTGGTTTTACAAGAACCCGATTTAACCGTATTGCAATCTAGCCAAAATACCGCAACGGCCTTTGGCATTTCTGCCGCCCAAATTATTACTCAGACCTTAGATAGCATCCTGGACTCCTACCAAGTCGATCGCTTTCGCGAAGCCTTAGCTGCTGACAACCTCGAAATCATTAACCCAACCAAAGTTTGGGTAAGGCGCAAAAACGACGATTATCGCGTCTTTGATGCCATCTTTCATCGCAGCGCTGATGGCTTTTTAGTCCTAGAATTAGAACCCGCCTTAACCCACGAAAGCATTCCCTTCCTCAGCTTTTATCATCTGGCCAGAGCTTCTATTAACCAACTCGAAGCCACCTCCAACCTGCAAGACTTTTGCCAAATTATCGTCCAAGAAGTCCGCAACGTCACCGGATTCGACCGCGTGATGCTGTACAAATTTGACGACGACGGACATGGCGAAGTCTTAGCAGAAGATAAACTCGACGAGATGGAATCCTATCTCGGCTTGCACTATCCCGAATCCGACATTCCGCAACCCGCCCGGAAAATGTTTCTATCCAATTGGATTCGCGTGATTCCCGATGCCAAAGCCGAAGCCGTTCCCCTCTATCCGGCCCAAAATCCCATCACCCAGCAACCCGTTGATTTAACGCTTTCCATCCTCCGCAGTGCTTATCCTTGCCATTTAGAGTATTTGCACAATATGGGCGTTGGGTCTTCATTAACCATCTCGTTAATGAAAGATCAGCAATTGTGGGGACTGATTGCCTGTCACCATCGCACCCCTAAATACGTCCCCTACGAACTGCGGAAAGCCTGCGAATTTTTGGGACGAGTTATCTTTGCAGAAATTTCCACCCGCGAGGAAGAAGCCGACCATAACTATCGCCTGAAGCTGGTTAACGTGCAATCGGCATTGATTGAGCAAATGTCCGAGGATGAAAACTTTATTGATGGCTTAGTTCAACACGAACCTAACCTACTCGATTTAGCCAATGCCAAAGGGGCCGCCATTTGTTTTGGCGGGCGCTGGACGACATTAGGACAAACCCCTTCCGAAGAAGAACTCAACTATTTAGCCCAATGGTTGGGTAAAACTGTCGATTCAGAAATTTTCTATACTGATTCTCTGCCCCTAATTTACTCGGATGCCGAACGGTTTAAAGAAGTAGCCAGCGGACTGTTAGCCATTCCGATTTCCAAGCGAAGTTACGTGTTGTGGTTCCGCCCGGAAGTGATTCAAACGGTAAATTGGGGAGGCGATCCGCATCATGCTTACGAACTCAAAGAATCGGGGAATGATTTGCGCTTGTGTCCTCGCAAGTCCTTTGAGTTGTGGAAAGAAACCGTTCGCCTCAAGTCTTTACCCTGGAAGCCGGTTGAAATTAAAGCAACCCTGGAATTAAGGAAAGCCATTGTCAACATTGTTTTGCGACAAGCGGAAGAATTGGCCATTTTGGCCCAAGATTTAGAACGGTCTAACGCCGAGTTAAAGAAATTTGCCTACGTGGCTTCCCACGATTTGCAAGAACCCCTCAACCAAGTGGCGAATTACGTGCAGTTGCTAGAAATGCGCTACCACAGCCAGTTGGATAACGACGCTACCGAGTTTATTGATTTTGCGGTAGAAGGCGTTAGTTTAATGCAAACGCTGATTGATGACGTGCTGGCCTACTCTAAGGTAGATTTGCAGGGCATTGAGTGGGAATTGACGACGGTGGGCGATGCGTTAAAACGGGCTTTAAATAACTTGCGCGGCCGCATTGGCGAAACCGAGGCAGAGATTACCTTTGACCCGATGCCAACTATTGTGGCTGATGGAACTCAATTGATGCAATTGTTCCAGAACTTAGTGGGCAACGCCATTAAGTTTAAGCAAAAAGACCAACCGCCCAAAGTTCATATTGGCGTGCAACGTCAAGAAGAAGCGTGGCTGTTTTCCGTTAAGGATAATGGCATTGGTTTCGATCCGCAGTTTAGCGATCGCATTTTCGTCATTTTCCAACGCTTGCACACCCGCGATGAATATCCTGGTTCTGGAATGGGACTGGCAATTTGTAAAAAGATTGTTGAGTGTCACCGAGGACGAATCTGGGTGGAATCAGAATTAGGTCAAGGGTCAACCTTCTATTTCACCATTCCTGTAGGAGGACGCGATCGCAATCATGTCAGTGGACGCAAGAAAAACTATCTTTTTGGTGGAAGATAACCGGGGCGATATCCGGTTAATCCAAGAAGCCCTCAAAAGTACGACAACGGAATATGAAGTGATCGTCGCCCGCGACGGGATGGAAGCGATGGCTTATCTTCGCCAAGATGGAGAATATGCAGAAGCGATCCGCCCTGACTTGATTTTGCTCGATCTCAATCTCCCC
>JAAHGE010000619.1 GCA_010672635.1 Desertifilum sp. SIO1I2
TTTTCAGCTCTTTCTTTAACTTCCATGATTTCAACTCCGTTCGATCAATTTCATTTATCGATATGAATTCACTGTAACGAAACTTCATGAGGGGTTCCTCTGTCTTTTGGCGCAAATTGATGAATCCTCAAAAAATGACGCTCTCTCTAAAGTTCATATCCATTTTTGTATCCCATGCAAAGCAAGAATTCTCAGAACTCCATGAGAGCGTTCGATTTATTACAAAGTCAGCCATTCTATTAGAAATAGGTCAGCCGCCTCCATTACTGACCTGCTGTTAGTCTAGGGGTTTGGGTGGCTCTAAAGGCAGAGTAACAGTAAAGACTGTACCGATACCGAGTTGAGAGTCTAGCGAGATCGTGCCCCCATGTAAATCCACGCATTTTTTGACGATCGTTAAGCCTAACCCCGTCCCGGCGATATGATTGGCATTGCTGCAACGGTGAAACGCAGTAAACAGCATAGGGATATCCTCTGGGGGAATCCCAATCCCGCGATCGCGCACGCAAAACACAACCTCACCTTCCGGCGAGTCGGGACAAACTAGCTCAAACTCAATCAAACTCCCCACCACCGAGTATTTAATCGCATTGGAGAGCAAATTGCTAAAAATATGGTGCAATAACTTCTCATCGGCGATCGCCCGCTCGTACTGTCCGCAGGAGCGAAACACCAACGTATGAGCGCTGCTCAACAACTGCATTTCCTCAACCAACTGCACCGCAAACTGCCTCAAATCCAGCGGTTTGGGCTGAAATTCCAACTTACCCGCCTCGGCGCGACCAATCGTTAAAATATCTTCTAACAACTGGGTCATGCGATGGACTGAGGTTTGCATCCGGTGCAGGTGAATGCGTTTTTTCTCTTCGCTCCATTGCGGGCCATAATGTTCGAGCAATTCCGCCGATGACTGAATGGTGGTGAGGGGCGTGCGAAAATCGTGAGACACCATCGACACAAAGCGCGACTTTAACTCATTGAGTTCCTTTTCCTTAGACAAACTGGCTCGCAATTCCACCTCTAAGCGCTGTCGTTCCTGAATTTCGGCCTGAAGCTGCTCTAAGGTTTGCATCAACTCCGCCGTGCGTTCGACAACGCGCAACTCTAGCGCCTCGTTTGCCAGTTGCAAGGCTTGTTCGGCTTGCTTGCGCTCGGTAATGTCCAACGCGAGGGAGGCTACCCCAATAATCTGACCTTTGCGATCCACCAGGGGGGTATTGTACCACTCGCAAATAATCAGGCGTCCGTCTTTGGTGAGGTTTTCATGGGCGACTTTGATTTTGGTCGAGTCTGCGACTTCAAGCTCAAAATCCTCTAGGGAAATCCCCTCTTCAATCGTTTTTCCAGATAACAGGCAGCTTAACAAATGCTGCAACGTCGGTCTTAACTCTTTGGGCACTAAAAAGTTGACAGCGCAATGTCCCAAAACCTCGGCTTTGCTATAGCCAAAAATCTCCTCGGCGGCGGGGTTCCATTCGGTGACTTCCCCTTGCAAGTTCCATTCAATGACAGCGAGGGGGGTCTGTTGAACGTGCAGCGTCAGCTTTTGCTGAGATTTTAACAGGGCATCTTGGGCCCATTTGCGCTCGGTGACATCGCGAGCCACGCCATAGATCGCCCGTTGAGCGATTACGGGTACGGCGGTCCACGCCATCCACCGATAGGAACCATCGGCTGCACAAAAGCGGTTTTCAAAGTAAACGGTAGATTGTCCTTGGCAGAGTTTTTGTAACTCGGCTTGGGTGTTGGCGCGATCGCTCTTGTGGACGAACTCCAACCACGGCACTTCTAACAACTGTTCGGTACGATAGCCGAGGGTTTTGCTCACCGCCGGATTAATGCGCTGGAAGTAACCGTTAAAATCGGAAACAAACAGCCAGTCTAGGGAAAGCTCAAAAATCCGATCGAGTTCCTGTTGCGTGGTTTCGCGTTCTATGCGCGTTCGCAAAGCCTTGATCCCATAGGCTAAGTCGGCTGCCAGTTTAGAGAGCAGTTGCACCTCAGCGCTATCGAACGCATCCAGAGGGGTTGCATAAATATTGAGGGTGCCAAAGCAGGGAGCGGCCGAGGCATTGGAGGCATAATAATCTTTTAAAGGGAGGGATAAAACGGCTCCGTACTCGTAAGTCGATGGGGTATTATAACGGATCGCGCAAGGTTTACCCGTCTGGAGAGCAATGGCGATCGCATCGCTTTCTTCCCCGGTTGAGTCATCGATGCTGAAATAGTCGCCTAAATCTTTCATTTCGCCAGCAAACGTTTCTAGAGGGGGCGTTGCAAAGCCAATCCAAGCCAGCCGGTAGCCTCCGGTTTCCAGGATAACTTGGCAGATGTCGTGCAGGAGTTCGGATTCTGCTGTGGCTCTTACTAAGACTTGATTGCACTCGCTGAGGGTTTTGAGGGCGCGGTTGGCTTGATGCAGTTGGGTGGTGCGCTTGCGAACGAGGTTTTCCAGTTGGTGGTGGCGCTGTTGTTCTGCGATCGGTTGCTGGAGTTGTTCGAGCTGTTGATAGAGCGATCGCGGATCGATCTGTTGAAAGACATAGCTTAATGAGAGCATTCCCCGCAAGTTCCCCTGCTCGTCAACGACAGGGAGATATTGAATCGGGTATTGTTGAAATAGGTCTAGGGCAGTCAAAAGCGTCGCGCGTTCTCCTAGCTTCAATGTTAAGGGCGCTCTCTCCATTACTTCCCCAGCCGTCGCATCAGGATGCAATTCGCCTGCAACCATTGCTCTCACTAGCTCCCGTTCTGTTAGCAAACCGACAAGTTGACGCGTTGGTGTCACAATTGCAATGCAATTTTTGGCAACGGAGGGACCGACATCTGTTGCAATCGGGAATACTGAGTGAGTTAGAGGAGAAGGCATTTTAGGCTGGCGCATCAACTGGAGTATCTCTGTCACCTGCGTATTGGGAGTTGCCGTGAGGGGATACCAATCAATTACATCTTTGAGGGAGGGTACATCCACGAGTCATTCCGCTCAGAACAAGGCTCTCTAAAGGTCAATTAAAGTTAAAGTTTGCCAAATTTATTGAAGGAGACATTACGAGTGGCACTGATCCTAATCATAGAGGATGCGGCATTGAGTCGTAAGCTACTGGCTAAAATCTTAAAGCCGGAAGGCCATACCCTCCTGGAAGCACGAAATGGTCGGGAAGGGCTAGAAATGATGCAAAAATATAAGCCAGATTGCATTATCTTAGATTTATTAAT
>JAAHGE010000062.1 GCA_010672635.1 Desertifilum sp. SIO1I2
TGGAACCTTTCAGATTGGGCAATTCTTGGGGGTATCCGGTGCAGTAGCAGTGGTCATAGCTGGACTGATTTTTGGTAATCTTGGGCTGCCTCGCAGTTCATCCGCCTCCGATCGCATTACTCTATTGAGTTTTTGGGAATATGCAGGTTTTGGAGTCAATACATTTATTTTTCTTTTGATTGGAATTGAGATTAATCCGTTGACGCTGTGGAGCATTCTCCCATCCATCTTGCTGGTGGTTTTGGCGTATCAATTGGGGCGAATTCTCTCAGTTTATTTATTACTTGCAGGGCTGCGCTGGTTCGACCGCCCCATTCCTTTACCCTGGCAGCATGTTCTGTTCTTGGGAAACATTAAAGGCTCTTTGTCAATGGCGCTGGCGCTGAGTATTCCGCTGACTTTGCCCGGACGAGACAACATCATTGAATTGGTCTTCGGCGCAGTTCTGTTTTCTCTAGTGGGGCAGGGATTAAGTTTATCGGGGCTAGTCAAACGGCTAAAAATTAGTCGAGTTTCGGAGGTGACGGAACAGGCAGGGAAGTTGCAAATTCAGTTGATTGCGGCTAAGGCCGCTCAAGACGAACTCGATAGTTTACTCAAATCGGGTGTATTGCCGAAGGCTGTTTATGAGGAACTCTGGGCTTCCTATCAAGTCCGAGTCGCAGAGTCAGAACGGGTGCTGCGGGATTTGTATAATCAATATCGGGCCCAACAATTGAAGAGCGATCGCAGCGGGCTAGATGCCATTCGACGGCGACTGCTTCTTGCAGAAAAAGGAGCCGTAAGAGATGCGCTTCGCAAACGCATTGTCCCAGAGAACTTAGTACAGCCCTATGTTAAAGATTTGGATGAGAAACTTCTATCGTTGGAAGATGACTAGCGTGAAGACCGAGAAAATCAATCATCTGGTGGACTAGCTCAGGGCGGGTGACGACTAGAATAGTTGAACCTGCTTCCAGCACCGTGCTACCGTTGGGAATCTGTAGATCGGCACACGCATGGCATTGATAACCGATGATCAGCGAACTGCTTGGAAAGCGAGGGTCTTGAGCAATTTGGGCAACGCTGCGACCCGCCACATAGCAATCCCCTGGAACGGGAAGCTTGAGCACTTCTACCTGCCCTTGCTCAAAATGCATCATCGACTCAACTTCAGGGTATTCAATCGCGTTCGCCATCGTGGCAACGGCTAAATCAACGGTGCTGATGATGTGGCTGGCTTGAGCGAAACGGTAAGCTTCTAGAAATTCGCGATCGCGCATTCGCACCACTGTGTGAGAAATCCCATAACTCCTAGACAATGCGAGCATCGCTAAGTTCAAGGCATCATCTCTGAGGGCAGCCACAATGGCATTGGCTTGCCGAATTCCTGCTTCTAGAAGCACGGTTGTACTGACTGCACTCCCTTCAAATGCCATCACTCCGATTTTTTCACGGGCAAAACGACAGGCAAGCGGGTCTACATCAATGATTGCCACGGTATGACCTAGTTTTAATAACTGTTGAGCCAGCCCTAGCCCCATCATTCCAGCGCCACCAATCAGTACATACATGGCTTGCTTCTCAAATTGTGCCTAGTAGCAGTTTTACGTCTTCTTTAGTATTATTCCTATTTCTATCCCAGGCGGCTACTTGTGATGAGTCCAAAAATGCCTCTTCCGACTCAGGTCAATTTAGAACGACAGTACCGCCGCCTCCGAGCCGAGTTAATTGGCGGCGCGATCGCCTTAGCGGGTGTTTTTTTGACCGGAACGCTCTGGTACAAGTTTGTTGAAGGCTGGCGGACGATCGATGCGATCTATATGACGGCGATTACGCTAGCGACGGTGGGCTATTTGGAAGTCCAGCCGATGAACGATCGCGCTCGCATTTTTACGATTGTTCTGATTTTAATGGGCGTGGTCGCGATTGGTTATATTGTCAACCGATTTACAGAAGCCGTGATTCAAGGGTATTTTCAAGAAGAACGGCGGATAAGGTTACAAAAACGCTTGATTGAATCTTTGAGCGAACATTATATTCTCTGCGGGTTTGGGCGTACGGGGCGACAGGTGGCGCTGGAGTTTCAAGCCGAAAATATTAGTTTTGTGGTGATTGACTCGGAACTCGAACCCGTGCAAACGGCCCAAAGTTTGGGGTTTGTGGCGTTTCAAGGGGATGCCACGCTCGATCAAACGCTGGTCAGGGTGGGAATTGAACGGGCGCTGTGCTTGGTCGCGGCGCTACCATCGGATGCCGAAAATTTGTATGCGGTGCTTTCGGCCAAAACGCTGAATCCCAAGATTCGGGCGATCGCGCGAGCCAGTACGGAAGAGGCAGTCCAGAAGCTTCAGCGAGGGGGAGCCGATGCCGTTGTCTCTCCCTATATAACGGGCGGTCGGAGGATGGCTGCTGCTGCTCTCAGACCCCAGGTGATGGATTTTTTAGAGGGCGCGATTACTGGAGCCGATCGCGCCTATTATCTTGAGGAATTTCTCATCGATCCGCAGGTTTGCCCGTTTGTCGGTCAGTCGTTGAGCGAGGCAAGGTTGCGATCGCAAACTGGAGCATTGGTTCTGGCTATTCGCCGCGATGACGGAACGTTGATTGGCGGGCCAATGGGCGAAACGCAAATTTTGCCAGGGGATTTGCTGATTTGTATGGGAACGGCCGAACAACTGCGGAGTCTTAATCGCCTTTTAGGGCCGCTGAGTTCGAGACTGCCACGTCCTCCGCGCAAAAATACCAATCCGTAATCCTTAGTCGAGCTTGAGAGCGCTTGCGGGGACTTCATCCCAAGATTCAACGGTGCGGATACGCGCTTCCCATCCTGCATTCTTTTGTTCGAGGGTGAGATTTTCCACAAAAGACTCATGGCACTCTTCGGCTTGAGTCGGATCGCAACACGCAATGCAAGCATAAAGCATTCCTGACGGATCGACCTGTTCGTTAATCCAGATTTTCATGGGTTGTAACCCCCTGTTAAGGTGCAATCGCTGTTGAACTATTCACGGTTATACAAGAGTGTCCCGCTGCAAATCAAGAGGAAAACACGCTTATTAATGATTTCTTGGGGATCGCAACTCTCGTTAGAGAGATTTTGTTCTATTTTCTAATCTTTTGTAAAGCTTGCTCTTCGATCCCTAGGATACTTTAGAGCCGGATCGTTAAGTTAAACCTTTTGAATTAAATAAACCGTAAATTTGTGGGCATGATAGGGTTGAAGAACATCAGCTCGTCGAGCGCGATCTCAGCGCTCATTTCCCTGCAAACCTCAACCTTTCGCTGAATTCAGTGAATTTACGGGTGTTTTGTCAATTTGAATGAGCAAGCAAACGATTGCTTGCGCCTGAAGTCTGTTAGGTAGGGTTTGCCCTATTTTATTAGAACCTGTTAGCTCATTAGTTTTTTCTTTTTTAGCGGTCTGGAATGGATGATTCACCACTTCTTTCTCAACACAATTTAACGAATAGAAAGTTGGCATCTCTACCCCCTTCCAGTCGGGAGCTAGAGGCGGGGGAAATGCAACTGAGTTCGTCAGGGTTGCGGGCGGATCTTTTAAAAATACGAACAGTTGCAACAGCGCTAATCCAGAAGGCGATCGCAACGCATGAAGGGACAAGCGCTCGCACTTTAAAGCAGTTGATGAGCCAGCATCAAGTCACCTGCATTTTGATCGCTCAACAGGAGGCCTCTGAGTCCCCCGTTTCGCACATCATTTCAGAATATCCTATCGGTTTTGTGACACAAGACGCGATTGAAGAGTTACAACATTTAGGCGGTTGTCTCGAACAGATTCCAGCTAAAGATTTAGCGCGATCGCTCCTCGCGTGCGTCCAACTCACGGATTCCCTGTGGCTAGCTTATCAAATGTTGCAAAGCCCCCAGGTAGAGATGCTAGTCGTCCTCGACAATCACAATCGTCCGCTGGGTTTATTGACCTTAGAATTAATTGAGCGATCGCTCGATCCGCTCGTCATGGCAGGTCAAATCGAAACCCTAAATCAACAACTCAAAACGGCTTCAAATTGCTCTTACATCAACAACAAAACCTCTAGTAACGGCAAATTATCCCCCTCCTTGCTCAGTTTACCGGCAACGCCCCAACATTCTTTTGCCTCAACCCTGGGCGGTCGTTTGCTTGCTGATATTGCTTTGCGAATTCGCCAATCTTTAAACTTAGATGAGATTTTAAATACGGCCGTTGAAGAAGTACGGCAATTTCTCCAGAGCGATCGCGTTTTAGTTTATCGCTTCAATGCCGATTGGGGGGGGAATGTGGTCGTTGAATCCGTCGATCCCCAATGGATATCCATTTTAGGAATGCATATTCGCGATACCTGCTTTGCCGAAAATTACGTCAACAGCTATCGCAACGGTCGCATTCAAACCACCAACGATATTTATAACGGCAGCCTTCAAGACTGCCACGCTCACTTTTTAGCGCACTTTCAGGTGAGAGCCAATTTAGTTGTTCCCATTCTGCAAACGCTTCCGGAAGTCAACGATCTTCAACGCAACCACCTCTGGGGGTTATTAATTGCCCATCAATGTTGCGGGCCCCGCCAATGGCATGAGGCAGAAGTGGAGTTAGTCCAACAACTGGCTACCCATTTAGCGATCGCCATTCAACAATCAGAACTCTATCAACAACTCGAATCCGAACTCGCTTACCGCGTGCAAGTGGAGGCGGCTTTGCGCCAAAGCGAAGAACGCTTCCGCAACCTAATTGAAACCACCAGCGACTGGGTGTGGGAGATTGACGAACAGGCAACCTATACCTATGCTTCGCCTCGCGTTCGCCAGGTTTTGGGTTACGAACCCGAAGAAATTATTGGCAAAACCCCCTTTAACCTCATGCCTTGGGAAGACGCGGCCACATTTGCGGCCATTTTTGCCGAAATTGCGATCGCCCAACAGCCTTTTAGCTGCCTAGAAAGCATTACTCGCCACAAAGACGGTCATTTAGTCATTTTAGAAACCAGCGGCGTTCCCTTCTTTGACCCGAATGGTAAGTTCTGCGGCTATCGCGGCATCGATCGAGATGTCACCGAACGCAAACAAGCCGCGATCGCCCTCCAGGAAGCCCACCAGCGCCTCTCTTTTCATGTGGATAATTCCCCCCTCGCGGTGGTGGAATGGGACGCTGAATTTTGCGTTCAGCGATGGTCGCAACAGGCAGAAAAGATTTTTGGCTGGACCGCAGCAGAGGCTGAAGGACGCCAACCCAGTAAGAACTGGCCGTTCGTGTATCCCGGTGACTTAGAAGCGGCGATGAACCTGTTCGATCAACTGCTGAACGGTTCTCAACCTAGAGCGATCGCTCGCATTCGTAACATTACCAAGTCAGGCACAATGGTGTATTGCGAGTGGTATAGTTCTGCTCTGCGCGATGAAGAGGGGACGTTAATTTCGATTTTGTCTCTTGTTTTAGATGTCACCGATCGCCAACTTGCCCTCGATGCTTTAAAGAAAGTCAACGAAGACTTAGAAGAACGGGTCGAAAGACGCACCGAACAAATTCGCCTCGCCAACGAACGCTTGCGGGCCGAAATTATTGAACGTCAAAAAGCCCAAGAAGTCTTACAATTTACCCAATTTACCGTAGACCGAGCCGCTGAGGCGGTGTTTTGGACGGGTGCGGATGGTCAGTTAATCTATGTGAATGATGCGGCGTGTCGCTTGGTGGAATATTCTCGTCAAGAGTTATTAAAGCTGACGTTGCGAGACATTGAGCCGGAATATCCGACGCGGGCTTGGATCGAACATTGGAGTCAACTTAAACAGCGGGGATTTTCCACGTTTGAAACGCACTATCGCACCCAGTCGGGTCATGTTTTTCCGGTAGAGGTGACAGCGAGTTATCTGAAATTTAAGGGAAAAGAGTATAAGTGTGCTTTTGTGCGCGATATTTCTGAAAGAATGCAGGCACAAGCGGAAATTATTAAAGCTTTGGAAACAGAACGCCAGCTTTCTCAGCTTAAATCGCGGATTGTTTCGGTCGTCTCTCACGAATATCGCACGCCGTTAACTACGATTTATTCTTCTGCTGAGTTATTAGAGTATTACAGTCATAAGTGGTCGGAAGAAAAGAGGCTTCAGCATCTCCATCGGATTAAGTCTGCGGTGAATCATTTGACGCAATTAGTCGAAGATGTTTTGTTATTTAACAAAGCGGATGAGGAAAAGCTAGAGTTTCAACCCGAAGCGATTGAATTAGTAAGCTGGTGCGAGAATTTGGTTGAAGAGTTACAAGCAAATTCTGGAGCTAATCATCAGATTGATTTGCAAATTCAGAGTAAAATTCAATATGCGTTTGTCGATCCGAAGTTATTGCGGCAAATTCTGACCAATTTATTGACGAATGCCATTAAATATTCGCCCCAAGGGGGAATCATTGATTTTATCCTCACTCGGAAAATGCTGGGTCAGACGAACGGAATTTCTGAGTCTGATTCGCTATCCGACCGAGTGAATGAAATTGCGATTTTCCAAATTCGCGATCGCGGTTTGGGAATTTCCGAAGAAGATCAAAGCCAGTTGTTCAAATCGTTCCATCGCGGCAGCAATGTAGGCGCGATCGCTGGAACTGGGTTAGGGTTGGCGATCGTGAAAAAATGCGTAGACCTCCACAAAGGTCAAATTTCTGTGGAAAGTCAGATTGGCGTCGGAACCACCTTTTCTGTTATGTTACCGATTCGTAATTGAACAAGAGGCAACAATGGCTTATTGGCTGCTCAAAAGCGAACCGAGTACCTATGCATACGCTGATTTAGAACGCGATCGCCAGACGGTTTGGGATGGGGTGAATAACGCCCTAGCGCTCAAACATCTGCGCGCCATGAGTCCGGGCGACTTAGCGTTGATCTACCACAGCGGTAAGGAAAAGCAAGTGGTGGGGATCGCAGAAGTGGTGAGTTCGCCCTATGCTGACCCCAAGTTAGACGATCCTAAGCGCGTCGTGGTGGATCTCAACCCAGCGCGATCGCTCCAGCAACCCGTGACGCTAGCCCAGATCAAGCAGAGCGATCGTTTTGAGGGATTCGATCTATTGCGCCTCCCGCGCCTTTCGGTGATGCCGGTTCCCGAAGCCTACTGGACTGCAATTTTAGAGCTTGCTAAACCGGGTTTGGCGTAGTTTGCGGGGCTTCTGCTGTGGGTAAGGGCGGACGCGCGATTAAATAGGCGATCGCGCCCAGTAAGGGAAAACAGAACAGCCAAAACAGCGGCGAGTTTTGCCAACCCCTACGAGCCATATCATCGCCCAGCAGTGCCGGAAATAAGCCACACAACAGGCAGAAATCTAAACTCATCACATGGATAAAGCGGCTGGTTTGCCACTGACCGATAAAATTAGCCCAATCGCCTGCTAGGAAGGCAAAGGCTAAAAGCGCGATCGCGCCGCTACCAATGGCTAAACCCGTCCAACGCGAATCTAAAAGCTTGAGTAAATTATCCTTTTCTCCGGTAAACTCCGGATTGGGTTGGCGCAATGCCAAGTAAGGCAGCAGTGAAAACGCCCCTACCCCAAAGGATAAACTGGCAAACGGCCAGGCAGGCAGCTTTTGACCTCTGCCATCAAAGAACAGCAGACAGGCAAAAATCATCGGCCAGATGCCCATCAGGTTGAAGAGGGCAATAATGATGGGGTTAATCCCATCCCACTGACCCGTTGATAAATTTTGAATCAACGTAAAAGTATCCGGTTGCTGAGGGGGAGCCAGCAAAAAGGCATAACTCACAAACCCTAACCACAGCAAACCAAAGCCGAGTTTTCTAAGCATGAGCGATCGACAGTAAGATTCACGCTGGTTATTTTAAAACTTTCTGCATGGCGATCGCAGCTTGGCAACTGGGGATGAGTCGATCCACACTCATTGAGAAATGGTTTATTATTCATCGCTTTTATGAATTCATCCCCCCAATATGGCATTGTTCTGGTCACGGCCAGTTCTGAGGCTGAAGCCGTTGCGATCGCCCAAGCTTTGGTAGAAGCTAAACTCGCCGCCTGCGTCAACTTTACCCCCATTCACTCCGTCTATACCTGGCAGGGAATTGTCGAATCTACCCCCGAATGGCAACTCATCATTAAAACCGACTTAAGGCTGTTTGCCGCCTTAGAAGCTAAAATTCAGCAAATTCACTCCTACGAACTCCCAGAAATTATCGCCATCCCCCTAATCGCAGGTTCTCAGCCTTACCTCCAGTGGATTTCCGAACAAACTCAGCCAGAGTAACTTCACCCCAATTTTTGGGAACTCTATCGAAAGTGCGAGTTGCCCTGTCCGCGATCGCACTCAGGACAGAAGCCCACCCGCTATCATATTAAGTGTTTCGATTCTTTAAGATTTGTCTCGATTTATGAGCTTAAGCGGTTCCAGCCTCAAAGAATCCATCAAAGACAAGCTGCTGTTTGGTAACGAACCCTCCCCCGAACTTGTCGCCATTCTCTTGGTGTACTTCGTTCAAGGGATCTTAGGGTTAGCCAGACTGGCGGTGAGCTTCTTTCTCAAAGACCAACTCGCCTTAGGCCCGGCTGAAGTCTCCGCCCTCATGGGTATTGCAGCCATCCCTTGGATGATCAAACCCGCGTTTGGCTTTCTCTCAGACGGACTGCCCATCTTGGGCTACCATCGCCGTCCCTATCTAATTTTATCAGGGTTATTGGGGGCGCTGGCTTGGGTACTCCTGGCCACCGTCGTTCATACCGCCTGGGCAGCCACAGCAGTTATCCTACTAAGTTCCCTTTCCGTCGCCGTCAGCGATGTCATTGTAGACTCCTTAGTTGTAGAACGGGCGCGGAGCGAATCGCAAAGCGATGCAGGCTCTCTGCAATCCTTATGTTGGGGAACCTCTGCCCTTGGGGGGTTAATTACCGCTTACCTCAGTGGCTTCCTCCTAGAACACTTCAGTACCCAAACCGTCTTTGCCATTACCGCCAGTTTCCCTTTGATTGTCTCCCTCAGCGCGAGCTTAATTGCTGAATCTCCTGTAGAACAACAGCCCGGATGGACTGAGGTAAAACAACAAGTTTCCCAACTCCGCCAAGCGGTGAGTCAAAAAGCCATCTGGCTACCGGCTGCTTTTCTCTTCATTTGGCAAGCCACCCCAACGGCTGACTCGGCTTTCTTTTTCTTCACGACCAACGAACTCGGCTTTGAACCGGAGTTTTTAGGGCGAGTCCGCCTCGTAACTAGCTTGGCAGGATTAGTCGGCGTTTGGTTATTTCAGCGCTTCTTTCGCTCGATTCCCTTTCGGACTATCTTTGGCTGGAGTACCGTGATTTCTGCGGCGTTGGGCATGACAATGTTGCTCTTAGTCACCCACACCAACCGCGCGTTAGGCATTGACGACCATTGGTTTAGTTTAGGCGATAGCTTAGTGCTGACGGTCATGGGACAAATTGCCTATATGCCCGTATTGGTTCTGGCGGCGAGGTTGTGTCCCCCCGGCGTTGAGGCGACACTGTTCGCCCTGTTAATGTCGGTGACAAACCTGGCGAGTTTATTGTCCTACGAGTTAGGGGCGGCTTTAATGCATGGTTTTGGCATCACCCCCACTAACTTTGACAACTTGTGGCTATTGGTTCTACTCACCAATCTTTCCACCCTCTTGCCTTTACCCTTTTTGGGTTGGCTCCCCTCAGCGAATGCGGCTTTACCTAACGAGGAAGCCTCAGATTTACCGCCCGTGGAAATCTACGAACCGCACCTGCTGGGATCGACTCCAGACTCTTCTTTTTTACCAGAATTGTTACCCGAATTTTTCCGAAATTCTCTTAGCCCAAAACAGGTAGAAGAACCTGTTGATTGAGTCGCCGTTTTGGGTGTCTCTATCTAAAAATAGATGCCCAATGCGTGAGGTTATAGAACAATAACAGAAATGCCCTGAGTTGTTCGCCAATCTGCTCGATCGGGCTGGAAAAAGATTAGTTACGCTCCAATTTCAAGAAGGGAGAAACAGGTCATTCTCTTTCAATTTCTGATGCCCGCTGTCTTAAATTTGATTTTCAATCTATGAACCCTATTGCTGTAAAAGAAACCTTTCCTGTTAATCCCCAAAAAGCATATCAACGCGAGGCTTGGAGTCGCGGTTATGAATCTCAGCCCAACGAGTATGACTATTGGATTGAGGAGATTGAAGGGGAAATTCCCACCGAGTTAAATGGAACCTTGCTGCGAAATGGACCAGGCTTGCTAGAGGTGAATGGGCAACAACTGGCTCACCCGTTTGATGGCGATGGGATGATTAGCGCGATCGCATTCTCCCAAGGCCGCGCCCACTACCGCAACCGCTACGTCCGCACCGAAGGATACGTTAAAGAACAACAAGCCCAGAAAATTCTCTATCGCGGCGTTTTTGGAACCCAGAAAGCCGGGGGATGGCTCGCCAACGCCTTTGACTTCAAACTGAAAAATATCGCCAATACCAACATCCTCTACTGGGGAGACAAACTCCTAGCGCTTTGGGAAGCCGCCCAACCCCACAGCCTCAAACCTCAAACCTTAGACACCATTGGACTTGACGACCTGCAAGGCATTTTAGAGGAAGGCGATGCTTTTGCGGCCCATCCCTGGATCGATCCAAGGGGCAATAACGGCGAACCCTGTTTAGTCAACTTTTCAATTAAAACCGGACTATCCAGTACCATTACCGTTTTTGAACTCGATACCCAAGGCAAACTCTTAAAACGATATTCCCATAGCGTTCCAGGCTTTTGCTTTATCCACGATTTCGCCATTACTCCTCATTACTGTATCTTCTTTCAAAATCCGGTTAGCTTTAACCCGGTGCCGTTTGCTTTAGGAATGCGAGGGGCAGGCGAATGCGTTAAGTTTCAGCCCCAAAAACCCACGAATATTATTGTTATTCCTCGCAACGGTAAAGATAAGCCCCAGATTCTCCCAACACCTGCGGGGTTTGTTTTCCACCATGCCAACGCCTTTGAGTCGGAAGACAATCTGTGTATTGATTCCATCTGTTATGACTCCTTCCCGGAAGTGGAACCGGACTCTGATTTTCGTCAAGTCGATTTTGACGCCTTATCTCCGGGGCAGTTATGGCGATTTACGGTTCATTTACCTACCCAAACAGTGAAACGAGAATTAACAGAACCCCGTTGCTGCGAATTTCCCTACGTTCACCCCGATAAAGCAGGTTTACCCTATCGCTATCTGTTTATGGGGGCTGCCAATGCATCTACCGGGAACGCCCCTCTACAAGCCATCCTGAAAATTGACTGGGAAACTGGAGAACGACAACTCTGGAGTGCTGCGCCGGAAGGGTATGTCAGCGAACCGATTTTTGTGCCTCATCCCCAGAATAGGGCGGAGGATGCGGGATGGATTTTAACCGTAGTTTATGACGCCAGCCATCACCGCTCGGATGTGGTAATTTTGGATGCAAGCGATCTCAATCGCGGCCCTATTGCTCGACTCCACCTTAAGCATCATATTCCTTATGGGTTGCACGGTAGTTGGGTTTGCGAACAGTTGATGGGTTTGGGTTAGGGGAAGAAGGCGAGGAGACATCAATACGGGCGGGTTGAGTTGGCTGAAATCCATATGGACGCTTTGCAGACTCCTTTATGAAATTCAGTATTGTCATCTCCACCTACACGCGGTTAAATCTGCTCAAACGGGCGATTGATTCTGCGCTTTCTCAAACCGTCCCCTGCGAGGTTGTCGTAGCGGATGATTGCTCGAAGGATGAGACGGAAGCCTATGTTCGGAGTTTGGGTTCTGGCGTTGTCTACCACCGCAATCCCACCAATAGCGGTCATGCTGCTACGGTGAATGCAGGGGTGCAGGCGGCTTCGGGAGACTGGATTAAGTTTCTCGATGATGATGACTACCTCGCCCCCAATTGTATTGAGGAGATGATTAAGGCGATTGAAAAACGCCCGCAGGCGGCTATCTGTTCGTGTCAAGCGGCGCAGGTGGATGTCAATGAGGTGGAATTGAGTCGTACCCGCCAAAGCGGTCCGGGTGAGGCGTTTTATATTCCCCAGGAGGATATTCACTACGGGATGCTGTTGGAACAGGTGCCGTTTGGGACGCCCGTTCAGGTGGCTTGCAGTCGCGAGGCGTTTTTGCAGTCGGGAGGATGGGATTCGAGTTTAGATGCGAACTGCGATGATATTGATTCGTGGATTAAGATTGCTCGGTTTGGCGATGCGATTTTTCTCAATCAATGTCTGGCGTATCGCACGGTTTGGCCTGGGGCATACAATCAGCGGTTTTCTCTGGCGACGCGCTTAGAAACGAATGTGTTGATGAAGCAGAAAATTTACGCGCTGGTGAGCGATCGCCATCGTGCTAAACTACCCTCATTTGCCGAGATTGAGGCTTACTTAAACTTACATTGGGGTTTGGTAGCGCTCAAGCAAAAGAAATTGGGGACTGCCGCTCAGTTCGCTTTTCCGGCTGCATTGTCGCCTCAAGCTTGGCGATTGCTGTGGGATGCAAGAACGGCTCAAAAAACCCTGTCTAGCTTGCCTTCAACCGCAGAAAATCGACAGGAAACGCAACCCGATGCGAGTCCGACTATTCAAAAAGTGGTTTTGCTGGAGTCTTAAGCCGCGCGTTGCCAGCCTGCTGTCTGATAGGGCGTCGTTGAACCCAGAATCCTCGCTCTTCTAGGGGCGAGGCGGGTATCAATATTATTTTGGCTCAGAATGGCGATCGCCCCCATTACTCTCGCTGGGAGATTGATCGCGCTGGCTTAAACTTAAGAGTTGATTCTGATTCACGAAATCTAGCACCTTGGAGGCGGCGTTAATCCGATCGGCGGTTGAGGCGTTGGGATCGTCAATGATAGCCTCAAGCACTTCTAGTGCTTTAATTGCTAGGTTATTCAATCGTTCGTTTAACGCTTGTTTGTTCTGTTTTAGTATGCCACGGACGGCGGCAACAAATTCTGGCTGCTGTCGCCAGCGATGGATGGTGACTTCTGAGAGTCCCATTTTTTGCGCGACTTCGCGGGCTGTATGTCCTGTTGCTAGGAGTAGGGCAACGCGTTGTTGAATTTCCGATAGCGGCATAACCCTAACGTTATCCGCCCCCTCCTCGCTGGCTAGAGTATCTGAAAAAAGACTATGGCTAATCATGGGATTTCGGTGAATCTACCGCCTGGATCTCCAGAGTAGTGCGATCGCGTTACTCCTGTCATTGGCAAAAGTACCGATTTTCTCTGGCGGAGAGTTCTGTCCCCCTTTGGTATGATGCCAGACTTGCAAAATCTTCGCTATTGTGTATATTAAGAAAGATTATAAACTGTTGACACGATTCGCCCGATATGTGTCATCCCCTGTTAGTCTGATTCTTTGCACGAGGAATAACCCGAAGTGACTCAAAGCTTATACCGTTCTACGGCTGATGCCTCTCTGATTGCTGAATTTTTTCAACAATCGGAAGGAAACTGGCGTTCTGAAAGACGTTATTACACCTTGCCTGATGGGGAAGCTAAGGAGATGGTGAGTTTAATTTCCATTCGCTTTTTACCTCAAGGCAGTTCCGAACTCCTACACCTGGCGCAACTCCATCACCTCAGCACAGAGACGCCTTTAGAATGTGGTGCTTATGTCAGTTGGGAAAGTAAAGATTCAGTGACGCAGCGCAAGAAATCCAAGGGTTCAACCCTGTTCGGGGCGTTAGGGGATATCTTATATCGCGATCGCGGTTTTGCTACTCCCAAACCCGTTACCGCCAGTTTTTTCTTCACAAACCCTCAAACCCTGTGCCTGAGAACCGAGTATAACGATTCTATGTTT
>JAAHGE010000620.1 GCA_010672635.1 Desertifilum sp. SIO1I2
TGTAAGGAATTGCCCCCTAGCGTTTCTTCTAAAGAAAAGTCTTGGTTTCTACACCAAAAAAACTGACAGCGATCGATTTGCAGCAACTCGCGAATCTCAGCAACGGCCGTCCACACAATCGTATCAATATCTAGGGAATTGCGAATTTGGCTCGATAGGCGGCGCTTAAACACTTCCGATTGCTGAACTAACTTCCTAAACTGATTATTCCGATGTCGCAATTGTTCTTGAGTTTGCTGCAAGCGCTCGTTTGCTGCTCTTAATTCCTGGTTGGCGATCGCCACCTCGCGAGACTTTTGTTCTAGCTGGCAGTTATATTCAATCGCTTGAGAAACTTCTGCCAGCATATCAATAATCACTGGAGAAACTGTTCCTTCTAATTCTTCCATTCCCAACCAAGGCAATGGCTTAATTAAGTCTGGACTCGTATAGATGGTTTGAAACTGACCATCCGGTAGAATTTTACCAATCCGACAAGCTTTGGAGAGGTGATGGTTTGGCTCAATTTTAACAATTCCGCTCGGTCCGTGAAAGGTTTGACCGTAAGCGGCTTGACGCACGGCGTCTACAGCAAACGATCGGGCATTTTCTACTGCTTGTTTCCATAAAAAGACTTGGACGTAAGCTGATTGAATTGAATCGCTAGTGACGCGATCTTTGCCATATTGTTGTTTAAAGCTTTGAACAAACTGCTGATTTTCACTTAAATCCAAGCTTTGAAAATAACTCCACGCCGCATAATGGCCGGTTGCTACATCTGGAGGCATCCGTCGCAATTCTTCTTCGGCTACGCTAATCGCCATAATCGGGATTTTTTCTGGAGAAATCCCAAAGTCTTTATACTGTTTATAGAAGGCCAGGTTGCTATCTCCATTCAGCGTATTAAAAACAACATTTGGCTGAATTTCCTGTATGTGTTTAATGATTTCTGTAAAATCAGTGGTTCCTAGAGGTGTATATTCTTCGCCCAGTAAGGTGCCGCCAAAATGCTTGAGTTGTGCTTTAATCAGCTTATTGACCGTTCGGGGAAAAACGTAGTCTGAACCGACCAAATAAAATCGCTTACCCTGATTGTCTAACAACCATTGTATGGTAGGTTCAACTTGCTGATTGGGACACAATCCACTGTAAAAAATTTGACGCGAACATTCTAGCCCCTCATATTCTACGGGATACCAAAGCAGGGCATTAAATTCTTCAAGCACGGGTAAAACGGCTTTACGAGTTGCAGAAGTCCAACCGCCAAATAGGGTTGTCACGCCGCATTCTTGGAGAAGCTGGCGCGCTCGCTGGGCGAAGATTGCTGGTTCGGAAGCGCCATCTTCAATGATTGGCTCAATTTGCCGACCTAGCACGCCTCCAGAGGCGTTAATTTGCGCGATCGCCATCAGTTGAGCATCTTTGAGCGATTGCTCGCTAATTGCCATTGTACCGCTCAAAGAATGTAAGATCCCGACCTTGACCGTTTCCTCCGCCGCTTTGTGTTGTTCTGGCATCATTTTCAAGAGTGTTGAGCGCTTGCAGTTTTTCGATTCGGCATTACTGCCCATTGCTGGCTAGACTGGGGTTGTTTGAGACGAAACCTGCGTGAAGTGCGATCGCGCTTAAGTGGATTGCAGCCAGCAATCGGGTTGCGGAACAAAAGACCTATTATGACTAATCTTTAAATAAAGAAAATTTCGATAAGCTTGAGTTCATAAATAATTTAACTTTTAGATTACTGATAAATCTGCTAGAGATTTGTATCTGATGAAACAGCAGGTTTATCCGTTTAATCTAACGGTCTGTCTGAGATTGCAGTCCCTACCCCAAGCAAAGCCAAAACACCTTCTATTGAGATTTGGACATTGGCTGTTAAAATTTGGGGATCGGCTTGATGATGAGTAGAGAGTGGCTATGGAACCCATGCAGCCTGTACCGCAAGAAGTTCTGCAACAAGTCGCTGAGTATTTCAGCGTACTGGCTGAACCAATGCGCCTAAAAATCCTAAACTTACTTCGCAATGGTGAAAAATGCGTACAAGACTTAGTGGAAGCTACCCAAACGAGTCAAGCAAACGTCTCCAAACACCTCAAAGTCATGCTCCAAGCCGGGATTTTGCACCGCCGAACCGAGGGCACCTCAGCTTACTACAGCGTTAAAGACGAACTGATTTTTGAGCTTTGCAATCTGGTATGCGATCGCCTCGCCACGCGCATCGAACAACAGGCGCGTCATTTTCGCGATTTTAGTTTAACTGCAAAAAAATAAGTGGGGGAACTCAGGCAGAACCTGAGTCACCCCCTTCAAGGGATTAAATTGGGAAATCTCGCTCGACACTGGTACGAGTCAAAGGCTGATCGAGCGTTAGCCCTTCACCCCCTAGATACTCAATAGGTTGCCCTTCGACTAAAATCCATACAGGTCGATTCGGTGCAGTAGCCGTAGCCGTGTAGACCACCTGCCATACGCGACCGCTCATAGAGGCACTACCGCCACCCTGAGTAAACTCCTGAGAGAGATTAACATAGACGCCATCATTTCTGACCTCAACCCCGCGTAGCTGCGTTCCTGGGGGAATTGCGGAGGTATCGGCGGGACTATCCGAACCGGATAGAAGATGATTAAAAGCTGCCGCAAGGCGATCGCTCTCATCTTGGACGCCAGATTCCACAGCAACCGGCTTGGGAGTAAGCTGAAAACTACTCCCCGTATCTCGAATCCAGTAGACTTGTACAGTTTCCTGGACAGGCGTTACGGGCTGTTCTCCGGGAGTGGGACTGGCTTGAGCCGTCGGTGCGGGTGAAGGCGATGGGTCTTGGCGCGTATTGATCGCCCAAAATGCCGTTCCTGCACCCACAGCCAACATGAGAGCAGAAACAGCAATAATTGCGCCTTGAGGAATATTGCGATGGGGTTTTTGATCTTGCATAAAGATCCTCCTAAAACCGATGATTGAGCAAGGCGGATTGTACCGTCAACAAAAGCGCAAAGCTTAACGCGAAGGCGGAGCTAATCTTACAAACGCAGCCATTTCCATTTGTTCCGGATTGACCTCTACCTGTAAAAGCCGCGCTGTAATTCCTGAAGCCTCTAGCACTTGCAAGTCGAGGCGTCGATTCACCCCTTCTGTCAGCAAATTAACAAAGAGTTCTGGAACGGGAGTGCCATTTAATTCTAGACGAGGGTTCAGAAGTTGAAGTTTCCGCCCGCCAATCGTCCCTAAACCCGTTTC
>JAAHGE010000621.1 GCA_010672635.1 Desertifilum sp. SIO1I2
CAGAAACCCAGTAGTCATGGGCGCGGGCGTAGCGAATCAATTCTTCTGGGTTTCTGACTTTACCGTCTCGCCGATGCCCTTTGGATACTATAGTTCCGAACCAAAAGTTAAAGATAGGATTCAAGCCTTACGTCGGGATAAACGCGCCTTTTACTCTCAGAATCTTTATCTGTTAGCTGGCGTTTTATTTAGTCGTAAATCTACTGAAACTGATGACTTGTCCAACGAATTGCTCAAGTTGATGACTTGTTTGTAAAAATCAACTTGTGCTTGAACAATAGCCCAGATCCCCAACTTTTTTATTGAGAAGTTAGGGATCTGAGCGTTCAATGAATTCCCTGATGGTAACAGTTACTCAAGCAGTATTCTTTTAGCTAGAAGCTCGCTCGGCTTCCCGTACAGACTGGGTAATCGCTTCCGCCGCGCGATCGCTCATCAGGCGTTGTTGATCGTAACCCAAAACAATCTCCCACGCATCTTCAGGATATAAATCGATTAACGGTAAAGCCACATCTTCAACCATCCAGCGACCGTGTAATTCATCTACTTTAATATGCAGCGTCCAATAGCTCATCCCTTCTTCGGAAAGTCCGAGTCGCTCGCCTGCGGCTTTGTAATAGCGAAAAGCTGCCGGAACCGTGAGTTCTCCATACAGCAGTCCCCCAATATAGCGAAGAAAATAGCGCTTGCGTTCGGTCATCAAAAAACTATGATTAATAATGGCTAGAACTTGCCAGGGAACCAGATCGAAATAGGCTTCCGGTTCGGTGTCCATGCCCAACTCTTCTAACATTTTTGTAAAGTAAGAGGAATGCTTGCGACCGAGGCGACCGGCACCGTATTCTTCAACTAAGAGTCGGGTGAGTACAGAATGGACTTCATTGGCGACACCGCCAAGCGTGCGCGACAGTTGGCTAGCTTCTACTAAACCATCTAAAGAGGCGATCGCCACTAGGCGACGATACCCCGCCTCCGTGACGCGATCGCGAAAATACAGATTATTTTCAGAAGCAGGCGGATCGACATCAGCAGAGGTGCGATCGCGAATAGCCTGTTGATAATTAATACCCTGATAAGACTCCCGGTTGAGTTGAGCCATTTCCCACTGCTGCCAAGCCCGCTCAATGCGATCGCGGATCGTGGTTAAATAGAGCGATCGCTCATTGGTATAGCGCTGTAAATCATCGTACCAAAACAGCTTTAAGCGATTAATGCGATACAGAACGCGTTGGAGAAAACGGTGAGCGCTTTCCTCTCCAGAGTCGTTACCATAAGCAGCGTCTAGGGCGGTAGACAGCGCCCTTTCAAACTCATTCCCGCTGACTAGGTGAGCGATCAGTTTATTATCAAGATCCTCCATCTCCAGTAAATCAATAAACTCCTGCTCGGCACCCTCGTAATTAAGCGCGGGAGGTGACGGTTGATTCTTTTGTTGAGACTTCCTATTGGGGAAGGGAATTAGCTTACCTTGCATCGTTTAATATTCTGAGTTATGTCATCACCTCCGATCTTGGGCGTCTAGCGTGCAAGCTGCATCCGTCTTTACGGTAAATAACTTTAACGGATCGCCACTTCCTAACCCTGAGTTAGAGATATCCACATCTAAAGATAGATAGCGATCGCCATTGATTTCAGCAAAGCTGATTGATACACCACAGGCATCTAATGCACAGGAGAGGCACGAGATGTTGGAATCAACCCTAGCGTTTACGATGGGGGTGGAAGAGGAATATCAGATTATCGATCCTCAAACGCGCCAACTGTGCGCGCGATCGCCACAAATTCTCGCCACCGCTCAATTCACCTGGGGAAGTCAAATCTTCCAACCGGAATTTCGCCAATCTCAGATTGAAATTGCCACCCCCATCTGTTACTCGTTAGGGGAAGTGCGCGCCCAACTAGTCCGCTTGCGAACAGAAGCGATCGCGATCGCCGCTCAAGCAGGCTACCAACTGGCGGCGGCGGGAACCCACCCCTTCTCCGACTGGCAAGCACAACCCATTACCGAAAAAGCTGGCTATCAAAAGCTCGTGCAAACCTATCAGCAACTCATGCAGGAGCTAGTCACCTTCGGCTGTCACATCCATATTGGCATTCCCCACCGCGCGATCGCCCTGCAAGTGATGAACCGGGCGCGGGTTTGGCTGGCTCCCCTACTCGCCCTTTCTGCCTCTTCTCCTTTCTGGCTAGGGAACGATACCGGATATGCCAGTTACCGCACCTGCGCGATCGCCCGCTTGCCAATGGCAGGACCGCCCCCTCTATTCGCCTCAGAACGCGAGTATCAGGCGATGGCGATGGGGTTCATTTCTACCCAAACAATCCACGAGAAGACGCAAATTTGCTGGGATTTGCGACCTTCCGAACGCTACCCCACCCTAGAGTTCCGCCTCAGCGATACCTGTACGACAATCGAGCGAACCGTGGCGATCGCCGGACTTGCACGCGGCTTGGTGCGAACTTGTTACGAACAAGCCCTAGCGAACCAGCCTTATCCGCCGATCTCTACCGAACTCTTGCGGGCGGCTCAATGGCGGGCGGCGCGTTGGGGTTTAGAGGCGGAGTTGGTTGATGTGGAGTCAGAATGTCTCGTTCCAGCAGGGGTGTTAGTTGCACGGTTACTCGCCTTTGTGCGCCCAGCTTTGGAGGCGTTTGGCGAATGGGAGGAGGTTTGCGCGATCGCTCAAGCCATTCTGCAACAGGGAACCAGCGCCACTCAACAACGCGCAGTCTATCAGCAAACTGGGTCTTTAGAAGCTGTGGTCGATTTTATTGTCCGAGAAACGGCGCTTTCTCTAGAAGCAGTGGAACCCTGTAGGGGCGATCGCTCCAAACAGCCGATCTGACTGGGGGGCTTTCCGATGAGCCGCTTCAAAATCTTTCTTAAAGCCTACTTCTCAAGAGGATTAAGTCGCTGACTGCATTGACTAGACTAAAAATAAAAAAGCGCTATGGACTTACCCGATCGTTTTAGCGAGTTTCAAGGAAGTTCTTTATCCGATCTGTTTGCTCAAGATATTAGTGGCGATCGCTATTGCTTTATCCTCAATTATCCCGCTACGGCTAAATGGGCTGCCTATCCTAATACGCAAAAATACTTTATTCAAGATGGCAGTAGCGAAGCCACTAAAACATCCTTTGATAAGATTTGCCAAAAAGAACCTTGGAAAAATTTAGCCGTCTTAGGCGATCGACTGCCTGGAGTGGTTATCA
>JAAHGE010000622.1 GCA_010672635.1 Desertifilum sp. SIO1I2
CCGATTAAACAGGTCTATCGCCTGCGCGAAAAAATTAGCTATCATGCAACGCGGATTTTTGCCCTCAAACACCAACCCGAACTGGTGGCGAGTTGGTTAGAAACCTCTCTACAGGAGCATAACCTGGGTTTAACGCCTAGCCAGTGGAATCAGTATTGGCAAAGCTTAACCCCCGATCGGCAGCAACTGTTAGAAGCCTTGAGATCCGGTCAAAGCATTGAAGCGATCGCCTCCGAGTTAAACTGGAAGACCAATCAAGTCATGGGAGAATGGAGTAAGCTTTATTTAGCAGCTCAGGCGCTGCGAAGTGCCTCCTAAGCCGATAGCGTCAAGTACAGTTGACAAATTTCCGGGGTGCAACTGGTCGTACAAGATAGGAAGAGATCGTTGCTTTACCCATGATTAATGGCTAGTTTTTTTCTCGTTGGGCGAGCAATGGTGATGCCTATCATCCCTTAAAATCGGCGGATATTGGGGGAGATCCTCTGAAAAAGAAAACTAACCCACCCTTAAATCCATGCCGGCTTCATCAGATGACCCCACCATGCATAAGATAACTGGCTCTCGTCAACCCCCCCCGTTGACTCCCGATCGTCGTTCGGATGCAGTGCATCTAGATCGGGAGCAAATGTTTCATCTCATTGATGGCGTCTTACCTTTTGAAGCTTGCCTCTATCATCAAGTGCTGCCACTTTCTTTGGAAGGAAGTGTCTTGAATTTAGGGATGGTGGATCGCGAAGATCATGGGGCACTCGATTATGTGCGGCGAATTTTGGCTTATCTCAATTATTCCCTGGTTCCGCGTCCCATTACCTCTGAGTTGCATCAATCGATGCTGACGGCTTATTTAAATCAAGCTGGATCGCAGCAATCTCGCAACTCCAGTCATTTACCTCCAGCTTGGAAGCCGCAAAAACCCAAACTGGAAGAACGGCAAAATCAACCCACTTTAATTGTTGACAGTCCAGATGAGATTGATACGGTCTCTGCTGAGAGCGATCGCCCCGAACCCGTAGTAGAGGCGGATCGCGTGCCGGAACCCCCGCCGCTACCCGTGGCTGATGTTCCGCCTGTAGCGCCCGTTAAAAATGCTTTACCTGCGTTAGATGCAAAAGCCCAATACCTGTCGAGTCCGGTTGAGTTTTTAGCCACCCTACCGCCTCAAGAACTGCTGCGAGAACTCCTCGGACGGGTGATGGTTGGGGGAATTGGACGGTTGTATTTTGAACGCCATCAAGATTGGGGACGCATTTTATGGAGTTTGAACGGGGTGTTGCAGTCGGTGTTGGATGGACTGCCGCCGACTTTGTTTCAAGGGGTGATTAATGAGTTAAAGTTGCTCACTCATTTACCGTTAATTACGGTTCAGCAATCCAAACAGGTGGAGATCGAACGCCGACACGAGCAAACGCGCCTGTTGTTGCGCCTGCGGGTGATGCCGGGGAAGTATGGCGAGGAGGCGACGCTGCAAGTGTTGCGAGGGGCGGCGTTGAAGTTTTACCAGCAGCAGCAGTTGGCAAACTTGGGTCGCGATGCGCTGACGATCGCGCAGCAGTTGCAACAAAAACTCAATGAGATTCGCGATCGCACTCGCGCCAATCCGAGTTTATCGGGAAATCAGTTGGAAGCGTTACCGGGTTTGAATCAAATGCTGAAAAACCTCGAACGGCAAATTCGCGATTTAGAAGAAATTCAAGGGAGATCCGAAGAACAAGACTAATGCGGCCTCCCAGCATTCAGCCCGGTTGAAGGTCTATCCTGGATAAGGAGGCATAGAAAGAAGGCGCTGAATGAGTAAAAAAGCGATCGCAATTGCTGTGGTGGGCGATATCCACGATCGATGGGATGCCACGGATGGAGAGATTCTCAAGGCGTTGGGAATTGATTTAGTCTTGTTTGTTGGGGATTTTGGTAACGAGTCGATCCCGGTTGTCAGCGCGATCGCCGCTTTAGAAATGCCCAAAGCGGCTATTACTGGCAATCATGATTGTTGGTATACCGCCTCGCCTTGGGGTCAGCGTCAATGTCCCTACGACCGGAATGTAGAGGATCGGGTGCAGCAACAACTTGATTTGTTAGGCGAAACCCATGTGGGTTATAACAAACTGGATTTTCCTGAGTTTAATTTAACGGTGGTGGGCAGTCGCCCGTTTAGTTGGGGCGGCCCGGAATGGAAGAATGCGGAATTTTATCGCGATCGCTTTGGCGTAGAGAATTTTCAACAGTCCACAGAACGGATTGTAGCGGCCGTTAAACAGGCGAAGCACGACACGGTTCTGTTTTTAGGTCATTGCGGCCCAACCGGGCTAGGAGACAAAGCAGAAGACCCCTGTGGCAAGGATTGGAATCCATTGGGGGGCGATTTTGGCGACCCGGATTTTGCCGAGGCGATCGCCCAAACCCGTCGTTTAGGTAAAACGATCCCCCTCGTCGCCTTTGGCCACATGCACCACCACCTGCGCCACACCCAAACCCAACTGAGGAAATCTCTAGCCGTCAGTCCTGAAGGCACAGTTTACCTCAACGCCGCCCGCGTTCCCCGGATCGTTACAACCCAAAGCCAAGAACAACGTAACTTTTCCCTCGTCACCCTCGAAAAAGGTCAAGTTACCCAAGCCTCTCTGATCTGGGCTAATCTAAACGGCGAAATCGTTTCCCAAGAAAATTTCTATCAACTTTCCCCTCAAGTCGTACAACCCGCCTAAAGAATGCGATATGATAGAAATCGCTATCCTTTTGGAGAGGTGGCAGAGTGGTCGATCGCGCTCGACTTGAAATCGAGTGTACCGAAAGGTACCGTGGGTTCAAATCCCACCCTCTCCGTTTTCAAAAGCCTTATATATCAAGCGTTTTCAGTTCTGTAAGCCGTAAAGCTGTGGTTTCAGAACAAAGTAATTTTTGACGATGACTATGATTTTTTGACTATGAACTGACTATGAATAGTCAACGAGTATTTATACTCATCCACACCCCATCAGGGCTACCCATTCATTTTTCTCCCGATTTCAAGTATTATTTCAAATCCATAGAAAAGGACACAAAAAAGGGCACCCAAAACGGATACCCCTCATAGGTGCTTCTACTGCCCCCGCGCTCAACCGGGAAAATCGCTAACTGGGGATTATGGGAACTTAGCAAAAAAGCTACCCGGTCGTGAGTAGCTTGAATCTAGTGATGTGGTTTTTGGGATTTACTCTAGCTGTGG
>JAAHGE010000623.1 GCA_010672635.1 Desertifilum sp. SIO1I2
TACTCAAAACAGTTGTGTTTCTGGCAAAAACCTACCCGACAGAAGCGTCTAGAAGCCGCTTTCAACAAGCGCTCTGGTTCGTTTGCCATAGCGATAACCAAACCCGCAAGCGCGATGTTGAAGCTTGGGCGAACTGGTCTAGCCAGAAACACATCTGTTTTGAGTATCGCCAGGACCGACGCGCTCTGAATCTTCCCAATCAAGCACTTCCCTTTTCAGGCCCAGTATTGAGCGCTCCACTCGGTAAAGATGACAAAAACGACAAAGTTCTCAAAATTAAAGATTGGCTTGAGCGTAAAGGAATTCAATATACTGCGGTAATGGAGCGAGATATTCCCTATGTGAGTTTTGCTCTGCACAATCTAGGAGACCAGGGGATTGATTACTTAGAAAACAAGTTTGGTTTGAACGACCCCCCGACGGCTGAAGAGACTCAACACGCTCGCAAACGTCTCGGTCTTTCCAAAAGCATTGCGTTCCCGCCTAGCTATTCTCAATGGGCGTTCTCCCAACAACAAGAAGGTGTTGCTGCTCTTGCCTATGCGGTTTTGGTTCCGCAACTGTGTAAGCGTTTGGCACAGCTTCAACCCACGCAACTCAAGGTAACAGGAGTTCAGTACAACGACTACGCTCAGTGTTCCTTTAAGCAAGAGCGCTGGCAACAGCCCGTCACCCTAGAGGTGGGACGATTGCAATTTAACCCTACCGATTGGCGTTATGCCAAGTATCACAACCGACCTTGCCTCCAACTTAACGGTAAAGTCTTGGGTGTCTTTGGGGATAATTCGCCGCAATTTCCTGTAGGAACCACCTTTAAAGCCCGAATTCCTCAGCGCGAACATCCATCTGATAGTACGCTCTCCCTTGAGATTGACTCCCAATCTATTCAACTCCCCTCCACGGAAGCTGTTGATGAACCTCAACCCAACACTGTTGCTTTAGACACTCCTCGAAAATATATGGCACCGCGCAGTCGCCGCCGCGACTTCCAGCTTTAACCAATGGCTGTCACCTCTACTAAAGCATCGCCCACAGCCGCCGTATGACCCATATCTGTGAAAGTGGCTGCGGTAGCTGCATTAATCGTTCCAGCGCAGCTCAGTTTTCGCCAGTATCCTAGCGATGCCACAACAACTCCAGGACGAGTCATATCACTAATGATGGCTGGAACTTGAAATGTGCCGCGCTCATTAAACACCTTGACCATTTGCCCGTCTGCAATTCCTCGTTGAATGGCATCATCAGGATGAATAATCACACGCGGTTCTCCTTGCAATTTGGAATGTTTCGGCAAATTGGCAAAGCAGGAGTTGATAAACTGGTGGGGTTTGGCAGAAAGCAGATTGAGTGGATAACGCTCTGCTAGTTCAGGATTGCTCTGGGGGGATTCCCGCACTCGGGATATAGTTCGGGAGTGGATCGATCGCCTCTCCGGGTTCATACTCTTCATATCCTTGACGAAAGGTGGGTAGAACAAAATTGCTGTCTACTTTCATGGAAGAGACAAACTCGCACTTACCAGAGGGAGTGGGGAAGTTTCCTTCTGCGTGGGGGACGGGATCGATCTTGAGCTTGGCATATCCTTGAGCTTTGAGCAGTTCCATATCAATACCCTCCATGACTGGAGCCGACCAATCTAGCACTTCTAAGGCTAACTGTTCGTCACTGAGCTTAAAGCACTCTTCTTCAAAGCCCATTCGAGCTGCGAGGCGACGAAATAATTCTGTATTGGGAACCGCTTCTCCTAAAGGAGCGATCGCAGGTAGATTTAAGGTTACATACGTGTGTCCCCAGGAAAACATCAAGTCCAGATTCTCCACCTGAGTTGTAGCAGGTAAAACAATGTCGGCATAGTCAGCCGTATCGGTCATAAATTGTTCGCTGACAACGATAAATAGGTCTTCTCGCGCTAACCCTGCTAAAATCTTTTCCTGCTCTGCTGCCTGGGTGACTGGATTGCAGTTATACACAAACAGGGCTTTGATCGGCGGAGTGAGGGGCATTTCACCCGTCAGCGCTCGTCCTAACTGCCACTGATTCACGACTCGCGTTCCAGGCTTGATCAAGTGGGGGCGATGAACGACATCCCAACGGATGGGGAAGGGCCACATGGGAGCCTGTAACATTCCACCGCCTAGATGTCGCCATGCACCGACTAGGGCGGGTAAACAAGCAATGGCGCGTATCCCCTGTCCTCCCCCGGCTTGCTTTTCTAAGGCGACTCCAATGCGAATCACAGAGGGTTGCGTGGTGGCATACTCTCGTGCCAGCGTCACGATATCTTCAATCGGGATTCCGGTAATCTCAGCGACCTTTTCCGGTGGATAGTCTTGAACGCGCTCTTTTAATTGTGCAAAGCCAACGGTGTAGTTTTCAACGTAGTCCCAATCGACTAAGTTTTCATGGATGATAATGTGCATTAATCCCAGTGCTAATGCTCCATCGGTTCCCGGACGGATGGGGATATGCCAATCCGATTGTTTTGCGGTTCGGGTTCGCACTGGATCGATCGATACGAGTTTGGCACCGTTTTGGCGAGCTTCGCGGATAAATGGCCACAGATGCACATTAGTACTCAGGGCATTACAGCCCCAGAGGATAATATATTTGGAGTGTTTGAAGGTGTCGGGATCGGTTCCGTGGGTGGGGCCACAGGTCATTAAATAAGCTGTGCTGGTGCAGGAAATACAGAAAGTACGCTCTGTAATCGTTGCTCCTAGCCGATTGAAAAAGGCATCCCCTACGGTTAGCCCGTTGAGTAAGCCTTCATGCCCTAGATAGCTACAAGGCATAATTGCTTCTGCACCATACTGGCTGATGGTTTGCTTGAAACGATCGCGAATCTCATCCAGGGCCGTATCCCAACTAATCCGCTCAAATTGACCGCTGCCTTTAGGTCCGACTCGCCGCAGGGGATAAAGAATACGGTCCGCACTGTAGACGCGATCGAGATAATCGCTGACTTTGCCACACAAGGTTCCTTGGGTAAAGGGATGATCGGGGTTTCCTTCCACTTTCACCGCCCGACCCTTTTCGACGGTCACTAACATCGCACAGGTGTCTGGACAGTCATGGGGACAGGCACCTTTTACAACTTGCTTCTCGCCAACAGTGCTGACCATAAACCTAATTCCAATTTCTAAGTTCAAGCAACTGATTCCATTGCTCGTTAAGGAACTCTTAAACTTAGA
>JAAHGE010000624.1 GCA_010672635.1 Desertifilum sp. SIO1I2
CTCCCTACCGCACTCTCTGAAATGTTTGCTCAAATCAGTAACACAGGTTGCATCACCAAAGCCGATCGGTATGGTTTAATGGCTGCTATCCTGGATGAGTCTTTGGCTTACTCTTAGCGGGTTTGGTAATGGCAGTACCGCTATTTTATATCAAAACGACCCCTAGCTAGGGTTTAGAGAACGCAAGAGATCTCATCAACTAAGGAAAGGCGTCCTTTAGCGATCGCTCTGAGCAAGCGGTTGAGAGCGCTTTTTTCTTCGTCAGACAAAGACTCATCCAGGATAGCAGCCATTAAACCATACCGATCGGCTTTGGTGATGCAACCTGTGTTACTGATTTGAGCAAACATTTCAGAGAGTGCGGTAGGGAGAAGGATTACTTGAGGCATCGGTATCACCTGAACTCGATATCTTTAGTATCGGGTAGATTCCCCAATTCCCAAGTGATAGCGTTAGTAGAGTCTGCGTGATATTGCGGAGGGTTTCCCAGTGACGACTCCCCAGGGAAGCGAGTGACGGCGATCGCAATTTTAGGTCAATTCCGAGAAGATAACCACTTGTAACCCCGGTAAACTCAAGAGTCGGCGATCGTTCGTCAAAAAGGTACTGCAACCCGACAATAGAGCAGTTGCGCCATGAATGGCATCTGGTAGCCTCAAAGCAGAACAGTGCGATCGCACTCTAGCCGCTTCTATCAAAACTGGACGACCGATGGAAATAACCTCTAATCCCCCAACACTCTGTAAAGCTTGCTGGTAGACTTGTTGCAGATGCTGATTATTATCGATAAAGGGTTTAACTAAAACTTCTGCCAAAGTTAACTCGCTTGTAACCGCACTAACGCTTCCCTCATCAATCAGCGTAAACAGTTCTGCGAGTCGCGTTGCGAACTCAGGATATCCTTCAAACGCATAGATAAAGATATTTGTATCTAGATAAACTCGCGTTCCTAGTATTGTATTCAGAAAGACCAACGTTCGCGCTCCTGATGAATAAACTCATCAGCCGCTTGAGGAGTGCTAAAGCAGCCTTTACCACTTCCAATAATGCTGCGAAGCGATCGCGCTGGGGTTGAATCTTCGACAATGACAATGACTTCTACGCGGGTTCCAGGCGCGAGATCCGGCGATCGCACTTCCACAATACCACCCGGTTTCACAATTGCTGCTTGTCTGAGTGCTGATTGCATCGTTGTTTTACCCTGTCTTACGAGGTTAGGATTCTTTAAAGGTAATCGGTTAATGGTCTAATGGGTAATAGCTGCACCCAAAGCCTTGCTTACTCTTGCTTGACTTCCCACCGAAAAATAAACCGAGTTTCTGGTTAAATCGTAGATAAGAACCCACCCACTTCTCAAAAAAACATCCCCCCATCTCCCCATCTCCCCATCCCCACTCAGCACTCAGCACTCCAGTAATGCCTCGACTTCCCAGACTCACATTCGATCGCGGAACCCTACTGTTACATCCTCCCCCCCAAGGGAAAGCTTGGGTAGACTATGCAACATGGGACGATCGCGTTGAGAAATTCCGCGTCTTGGGGATTCATTATCGTCCCCTGATTGAAGCCATGCAAGCCGAGGGAACTGAATTTGAGGATGAAGCCAAAGCCTTTCACCCGATAGAATTGCTTCCCGCCTTTGAAATGGAACCCTACCCGCATCAACAGGAAGCCTTAAGCGCCTGGAAGCAAGCACAGCGTCGGGGGGTGGTGGTGTTACCGACGGCGGCGGGAAAAACCTATTTAGCACAATTGGCGATGCAAGCCACGCCGCGCAGTACCTTAATTGTGGTGCCAACTTTGGATTTAATGCACCAGTGGTATGCTCATCTCCAGGCGGCGTTTCCCGATGCGGAGGTGGGGTTACTGGGGGGAGGTTCGCGGGATAAGACTTCAATTTTAGTGGCAACCTATGATAGTGCGGCTATTCATGCTGAAGCGTTAGGCGCGAGGTATGCTTTACTGATTTGCGATGAGTGCCATCATTTACCCACAGATTTTAGTCGGGTCATTGCTGAATATTCTATCGCTCCCTATCGGTTGGGGCTAACGGCGACGCCAGAACGCTCCGATGGGCGCGATCGCGATCTAGACTTACTCTTAGGCGAGGTGGTGTATCGCAAAACTGCCGAAGAGTTATCGGGGAAAGCTTTAGCCGAACATAAAATCGTCCAGATTAAGGTTAAACTGTCTAAGCAAGAGCGCGATCGCTACAATTCTCTAATCGCTACTCGCAACCAATTCCTGCAAGAAGCCAATATTTCCCTCGGTAGCATCCAAGGGTGGCAGCGTTTTGTGCAAGCTAGCTGTCGTTCTCCAGGCGGACGTAGAGCCATGCTAGCGCATCGGGAAGCTAAAGACATCGCTCTCGGCACCGATGGCAAGATCCGCATTTTAGCAGACCTACTCGGACAACATTACCCGGAACGAATGCTAATTTTTACCGCCGATAACGCTACAGTTTATCGCATTTCCCAAGAATTCCTCATTCCCGCAATTACCTATCAAACTCCTGTCAAAGAACGTCATGAAATTCTGACTCGATTTCGCCAAGGCGAATATCAAGCGTTAGTGGCGTCCCATGTTCTCAATGAAGGTGTAGATGTCCCCGATGCTAGGGTAGCCATTATTCTATCAGGAACAGGTTCTAAACGCGAGTATATTCAACGCTTAGGACGGGTTTTGCGAAAAGGCACTCAACAGAATAAGCAAGCCATCCTCTACGAGGTGATTACTGAAGAAACCAGCGAAGAACGTACCGCCGAACGTCGCAAAGGCAATGTCACGCCATTTCCCAAAAAAGCTGATAGCAATATCGAAAGCTTGCCCTTATTCTATGGCAATAACCAGAACAAAACAAAACGCGCTGCCGAAGACTCCCAAGACTGGGATATATAGCTTATTTTCACTCAAAGCAAGATAAATTCACTACTCAGCACACTGCTTCGCACCAAGCTAGCAACAGAACTCAGTAGCTTTTACTTTCTTTCCCACTCAGCACTTTCTACTAATATGCTTCCTACTGAACTTCTCAGTCATCGCCAAAACGGGGAAACCATTATTCCAAAAAGACTCCCTCTTGACTCGCGCAACCTTACCCTGGCGAACGATCTAATTGACTGCTTTCAAGAATGCGTGGGAAAACGCCAAGGCGAACTCGATCGAATCTTACTCGATTTTGAGGGCG
>JAAHGE010000625.1 GCA_010672635.1 Desertifilum sp. SIO1I2
CTGCTGCTCGCCACCGGACAGTACGCGCGCCGGCCGCTCGGCCAGCGCAGCAAGACCGACGCGGTCCAGCATCGACAGGGCGCGTTCGCGTCGCGTGACGGCATCGAGACCGCGCAGTTTCAGCGGGTCAAAGCCTAGGCTTCTATCCCAGGCGTTGGGCGGTGCGACGGGTTTTTGAAATGTCACGGTAGTCTCCTGCTTGGGTGAGTTCGTCTCCGGTGTAGTGAATGAAGACATCATCTAAGGTGGCATTGGGGCGGTTAATAGAGGCTTTTAACTCGCTCTTGGTGCCTTCCCCAACGATGCGCCCTCGGTGCATAATGGCAAGGCGATCGCACAATACATCCGCTTCTTCCATAAAGTGGGTTGTCAAAAAGACGGTGGTGCCATAATCTGCCCGCAATTGTTGCACTAAGTCCCACATGGCTTTACGGGCAATGGGATCGAGTCCAACGGTGGGTTCGTCTAAAAAGAGGACTTGGGGATGGTGCAGCAAGCCTTGAGCAATCTCTAAACGTCGTACCATCCCCCCAGAGTAAGTTCTCACCAACCGATGGGCAAATTCTTCTAAACCGACGTATTCCAGCGCCTCTTGAATGCGGAGCGATCGCCGTCGTCTGGGAATATCGTAAAGTTTAGTCACCAGTAATAGGTTTTCGTATCCCGATAAGGTGCTATCCACCGAAAGCGCCTGGGGAACATAACCAATGGATCGCTGCACTTGGGTGCGATCGCGGGTAATATCAAATCCAGCAATTCGCGCCGTTCCTAAACTAGAGGGAAGCAGCGTAACAAGCATTTTAATGGTGGTACTTTTGCCCGCACCGTTGGGTCCTAATAAGCCGAACGCTTCTCCGGCTGCTACATTCAGGCTTAATCCATCTACGGCGGTAAAGGTACCAAAGCGTTTGGTGAGTTGTTCGATTTCAATCATTCTTTAAAGTGCTGAGTAGAAAGTGCTGAGTGCTGAGTGGGGAAGAGAGTAGCGGTGTTCCGAGTCAGAAGAGAGAAGAAAGTACCCAGTTCCGTTTCTAAGTGCTGAGTGCTGAGTGCTGAGTGCTGAGTGGATAATTATCAAGTTTTCCCATCCCCCTCTTCCCCCAACTCCTAACTCCCAACTCCCAACCCCCTTCTTCCCACTCGGAACTCGGAACTCGGAACTTTGCACTCCTTTCCCCCAACTCCCAATTCCCCTTTAAAGATCTGCCTCTTCAAAGGCTTGTCTGAGTAGCCATAATCCCTGTAAAAGTTGTTGGAGTTGTTCGTCGGAAAAGTTATCTAATTTTTGAGCAACTTGGTTGCGCGTCCTTTGTAAAACCTGTTGCAGTTGTTGTTCTCCCGTTGGTGTCAGGGAAAGTATGACCCGGCGGCGTTCTTGGGGATCTTCTGTGCGTTCTACCAAGCCGCGCTGTACTAAGCGTTCAATGGTTGCAGACATGGTGGCGCGGGTGACATCTAGGTATTCCGAGACATCCGTTAGGGAAACCTGGGGATAACGTTTGAGATAGTTTAAGACGCGCAGTTGCGACAGGGAGAGGGAGGCGTCGCCTTGACGCATCTGCGATCGCAAAAAGCGCACCACCTGCGGTACAACGCTGACAATCTCGACTGCACACTGTTCTGGGGTGAGTTCTGCTAGCAACATAAAATATTTTGCTGACCTAACAATTAGTCTAACTAACTATTTAAAGAAGGGTCAGCTTTTTTATAATGATTTTGAAGACCTTACGGAGTTGAGCCATGAAACTCTTCAGCGACTGGGGTTTTACCCGTCAAGGGTGGCGAACGGGAGAAAAAGGCGAATACCTCACCCTATTGCAAGGTCTATTGTTGGTAGGGTTTGTAGTGCTTCCGACGTACCGATGGCCGGGTTTTTCCGAAAACTCGCCTTGGGTGTATACGATTTGGGCGATCGCGCTGTTGTGCGGTATGATAGCGGCGGTCTTTTTCAGCAAAGGCTTGTGGGATTTGGGGCGCAACCTCACCCCGCTGCCATACCCCAAAACCGACGGGCAACTCGTACAATCGGGAATCTATAGCGTTGTTCGCCATCCCCTCTACAGCGGCCTCATCTTTGCGGCGCTAGCTTGGACGCTTTATCAGTTCAGCCTCTCCCATGCGATCGCCACTACCATTCTTTTCATTTTTCTTAACATCAAAGCTAATCGAGAAGAAGCTTGGTTAAGCCAAAAATACCCTGAATATCCCGAATATCAAAGCCGCGTCAAAAAACTTATCCCCGGTGCCTACTAATTTCTTTAACATTCTTAATGTAAAGACTCATCAAATCAGTCTAATGTAACGATCTAGGTGAATTGCATTAGCGATGGACAAACGTCGTTGATGTTTAACAAATCCCTGCGGAGGTATTTCGCTCGGCATCAACTTGAAACTTTCAAGTTCGCTGTTTGCAGAACCTCAGCAGCAGGAACCTCTCTCTTAATCCCCAAGTTAGAGAGAGCGCGTCAACGACTGGTTGTAGGCGTGGAACACCTGCATTGTCAAACTTTTTAGAGTCGGGAATTTTAGCATGAGCACTAATCTAGCAACTCAGTTGCGTGAGGGCACTAAAAAAGCCCACACAATGGCAGAAAATGTTGGTTTTGTCAAGTGTTTTTTAAAAGGAACCGTCGAGAAAAACTCTTACCGGAAATTAGTGGCTAACCTCTATTTCGTCTATTCCGCAATGGAAGAAGAAATGGAGCGTCACCGCAACCATCCCATCCTCTCTAAAATGTACTTTCCCCAGCTCAACCGCAAGCAAAGCTTAGAGCAAGACCTCAAGTTTTACTTCGGTAACAACTGGAAAGAAGAAATTGCTCCCTCCCCAGCAGCCCAAGCTTACGTCCAACGGATTCGCGAAGTTTCAGAAAACCAACCTGAACTGCTGATTTCCCACCTCTACACGCGTTACTTAGGCGACTTGTCAGGCGGGCAAATCCTCAAAACCATTGCTCAACGGGCAATGAACCTAGAAGGGAATGGTACCGCCTTCTACGAATTCAAAGACATTTCCGACGAGAAAGAGTTTAAAGTCAACTATCGTCAAACCCTAGATACCCTAGATGTTGACGATGCTGCTGCTGCTCAAATTGTGGATGAAGCCAACGCAGCATTTGACCAATCGCCCGAATTAAGCTGCCTTCGAGTTCTTGGAACATTTTCATGTTCATCCCAAATGCTGCGT
>JAAHGE010000626.1 GCA_010672635.1 Desertifilum sp. SIO1I2
CACCAAGGCGAGTCTATCCGCAGCGTTGTCACCTTCTAGCCCAATACCCAAAATCAGCCCACTGAGAAAAACAGCAAAGAGCGATCGCCTTTTTAGCCTAAAATCCCTAAAGCTGCTGTTTATTGCCCTGTCCCATGATTTCCGGTCTTGAACTGATTTCTCAAAGTACCTGCTTTAACGGTACCGTTGGCTTCTACAGCCATCAGTCCGACAGTTGTAACGGCAAAATGCACTTTGCTGTGTTTATACCTCCCCAAGCCCTCGCCCAACCCGTCCCCATCCTTTACTTTCTGTCTGGGCTAACTTGTACTGAAGAGAACTTTACCGTCAAAGCCGGGGCGCAACGCTACGCCGCCGAACATGGGTTAATGCTGGTTGCGCCCGATACCAGCCCTCGCGATGCAGGAATTCCCGAAGAAGAAGAAACTTGGGACTTGGGTACGGGGGCTGGTTTTTATGTGGATGCGACACAAGCGCCTTGGTCATCTCACTATCGGATGTACAGTTATGTGGTAGAAGAGTTACCGGAGATTATTGCAGCAAACTTCCTTGTCAACCCAGAGAGACAAGGGATTTTTGGACATTCAATGGGAGGACATGGAGCCTTAGTTTGCGCCTTAAGAAATCCCCAGAAGTATCTTTCCGTTTCTGCTTTTGCTCCAATTGCAGCCCCCATACGCTGTCCGTGGGGTCGTAAGGCGTTTGAGTCTTATTTGGGAACCGATATTGAAACCTGGCGACCCTATGATGCTAGCGAATTGGTACTCACCGCAAATTATGGGCGTCCCATCTTAATTGACCAGGGAACCGACGATAATTTTCTCAAGCAGCAACAACTGTTACCGGATGTCTTTGAACGGGCTTGTCAACAAGTCGGTCAGCCTTTGAACCTACGTTACCAACAAGGTTACGACCACAGCTATTATTTTATCTCCACCTTTATGGGCGACCACATTCGCCACCATGCCCATGCCTTGTGCGAGTAAATATAGCTAACATCTTGCACCATTTCTGAGTAGGATCGGGTTTCTCAAGGAGAAATTAAGGGTTTCAACTGAAGCAATGGGTCAGAAACCCGGTTTCGGATACAAGCCTAGTGAATCTCATCTTTTGAGCAGTTCAGTCTGTCCTAGTCCTACTGAGTATAGCGATACTGACCAAAATCACTCTGGGGGTACAGCTTTTTAACTGGGGATCGTGGTGTAATTTTTGATGATATAGCAAAGTGTTGAGTTCTCAAGGGATTGCTGAGTCCATTGCGGTGTAAAAAACAGTCCGGTTACTTCCTCATGGATTTCACCCGAGTTTAACTCACGCTTCCTTAGCTATAGCTTGTTAAAAAGTCGATTTTCCTAATCTAGAGCGAGCCTATTTATGCGAATCCCCGCTTCAACCTATCGCATTCAATTTAATGGTGCGTTTAATTTTGATTCGGCTAAAGAAATTGTTGCTTATTTGAAGGAATTGGGAATTTCTGACCTCTATGCTTCTCCCATTTTTAAGGCAAGAGAGGGCAGTACCCACGGTTATGATGTGGTTGATCCTAATCAGATTAATCCTGAATTAGGGGGTTCTGAAGCGTTTGCAAGTTTGATTCAAGAAATCAAAAAATATGACTTAGGGTGGTTGCAGGATATTGTCCCGAATCACATGGCATTTGACAGCCAAAACTCGATGCTAATGGATGTTTTGGAAAAGGGTTTTGCGTCTGAATATATTGATTATTTTGATATTGCCTGGAATCAGCCCTTTGAAGAAATAAAAGGACGCATACTCGCTCCTATTTTAGGCGATTATTATGCCCACTGCTTAGAAAATGGTGACTTACAACTGAAGTACGAGCAATCTGGCTTAAAATTGACCTATCATAGCCTAACTTTACCGATTAAAATTGAGTCTTACTGGGCTTTCTTAACTGAGAATTTAGAAGATTTAGAGGAGTCTCTTGGTTCTCAACATCCCGATTATATTAAGTTTCTGGGTTTACTCTACATTCTTAAAAATATTCCACCCCCAACCCAATCACAAGATCGCAAAAATCAAGTGTTATTGGCTAAACGGTTACTTGGGGAGTTGTACGAGCAAATTCCAGAAATTCAAGGCTTTATTCAAAGCAATCTCAGAATTTTTAATGGGGAAGTGGGTAAACCAGAAAGTTTTAATTTACTTGAAAAACTTTTATCCGAACAATACTATCGCCTTGCCTTTTGGAAGGTCAGTGCAGAAGAAATTAACTATAGACGTTTCTTCACAGTAAATGAGCTAATTTCTGTCAAGGTTGAATTAGAACCCATTTGCAAAGCTACCCATGAATTAATTATTGATTTAGTAGAATCGAGTACGTTTACTGGGTTGAGAATTGACCATATTGATGGATTAGCAAATCCAACGCAATACTTGGAATGGCTGCGAGAGCAAACCGGGGAAACTTATATTACGGTTGAAAAGATTTTAGAACCGGAAGAAGAATTGCCGCAAGCTTGGCCGATTCAGGGAACAAGCGGTTATGATTTCTTGAATCAGGTGAATGGGGTGTTCTGTCAATTGGATAATGAAGGTAAACTGAACAAGATTTATCAACAATTTACGCAATTGAATGGGTCTTATGAAACGCTATCTCTGGAGAAAAAACGGCTAATTATTGAGACCAATATGGCGGGAGATGTGGATAATTTAGCTCATCTCCTGAAGCGGATTGCTAGTCAATCGCGTCATGGCAATGATTTTACGCTGAATGGGTTGAAGAAGGCGTTAATTGAAGTTTTATCTCGATTCCCGGTTTATCGAACTTATATTACGGCTCAAGAAGTCAGCGATCCTGATAAAACTTATGTTAAGGATGTCATTGCAGCCTCTAAGGTGGGCAGTCCTTTAGTGGTTCAAGAGCTAGAGTTTATTGAGAAGTTACTTTTACTGGATTTCTTGCCATATTTGACGGAGGAACAAACGCAACAGCGCTTCTATTTTGTGACGCGGCTACAACAGCTAACTGGACCTTTGATGGCGAAGGGAATTGAGGATACGCTGTTGTATGTTTATAACCAATTTATTGCTTTAAATGAAGTGGGAGGAAACCCCAGTCATTTTGGGGTGCCAGCCCAGGAGTTTCACGCTATTAACCAGCATCAAAGCCAGCGCTGGTTGCATAAGATGAATACGACTTCTACCCACGATACCA
>JAAHGE010000627.1 GCA_010672635.1 Desertifilum sp. SIO1I2
CATCTCTCGAAGCAAGGAGGCATGGCGGCAGGTGTTGTCTCTTTCATGACCTAAGTTTTAACGTGAAATGCTTGTCATGCATGAATTATACCTTTATTAGCTTTCGATTTTCGTTTAAGTCCCACTAATCGCAGGTGTGGGAGGGCTGTATCTGGCGCTGTCTTTTGCCGAGAAGTTAGACATTCCCCTGCTGCCAGCCTTTGTATTCCCCTTTACGCCCACTCGAACGTTTCCAGGGGTTTTGTTTCCGCAGTCTCTCAACCGTTGGGGAGGCACAATCAATTGGCTATCTCATCAGGCACTACGACAAATTATCTGGCAAGGCTCTCGTTCAGGCGATACTGCCGCCCGTCAGCAAGTTCTCGACTTACCCCCATCTCCCTTTTTCGGCCCCCACCAGTCTCCCTATTTACATCGCTTGCCAACCCTCTATGGGTTTAGCCCTTCTGTCATTGCTAAACCATCCGATTGGCAGAATACCGATGTCACAGGCTATTGGTTTCTGGATGCTGCGCCCGATTGGACTCCCCCGGCCGATCTGGTTAACTTTCTAGAGTCAGGTTCACCCCCGGTTTACATTGGGTTTGGCAGTATGGGCAATCGCAACCCCGAAGAAACCGCCGAGCTTGTTTTACAAGCCCTGGAAAAAACAGGACAACGGGCGATTCTGCTGGCGGGTTGGAGTGGAATGCAGAAGGAAAAGATGCCAGATAACGCTTTTCTGATCAAATCTGTTCCCCATGCGTGGCTGTTTCCACGGGTTGCGGCAGTTGTGCATCATGGGGGCGCAGGCACGACAGCCGCAGGACTCCGGGCAGGCGTTCCAACGATCGTTATTCCGTTTTTTGGGGATCAGGGCTTTTGGGGGCAACGAGTGGCAGATTTAGGGGTGGGAACCGCACCCATTCCTCGCAAACAGCTTACAGCAGAGCGATTAGCACAAGCGATTCAAACGGCGGTGGGCGATCGCACCATGCAACAACAAGCTGCCAGTTTAGGTGAAAAGATTCGCTCTGAAGATGGAGTCGCAAATGCAGTCACCATCATCCAACGACTCGAAAAGTTTAGCGTTGTTTGACACCAAATTGAATTGGATAAAGAGACTTTCGGAATGGTTCTGAAGACTGCTTAAGACCATGAAAACGATTCAGAGATGTATATGCAAGCACGCTCTCCTATTGCTCATCTACTCAAGAGAAATTTACTGAAGTTGATTGATGTCGTTGTAGAGCAGGATGCTAGGATTCTCAGTCGGATCTATCCCAATACGCCTCAACGAATCAACTTGAACAATGAAGTTGGCATGGATTGGATTCGCCGAAATTTTGAGCAGTTTTCAACAGTGAAGGATGCTATCTTGCCAGAATTATGAACTCATTTGTTTAATATGTGCGATCGCCACTAATAACGCATCTAGAATCACTTCATAACTTTCATCTGTAGAGCGATCGATTGTCATCAGCTCAGACTGTTCTCGCATAATAAAGCCGTAAATCGCGGCATTCACCATTCGCATCACATCAATGAGAGCATCCTGGTTCAAGCCTTGCAGATGCAAAGACGTTTGAAAGAATTTGAGTGCGTCTTGCATCACCTCCGCTTCCTCTGAGTCAGTCGGTCGCATTTGATAATGCATCATGACTCGATACCGGGCAGGATGCGATCGCGCAAAATTTCGAGTTGCACGCGCACTCACGCGAAACAATTCTTTTGAATCTATAATGCCATTGGGTTGCTGCTGGCACTCGGTTAAATACTGTCTCCAAACGGTCAGAGCAACAGCCCGTTGGAGTCCTGCGTTTCCATCTAAATGTTTATAGATAGCGGGAGGTTTAATGTTTAGCTCTCGCGCTACGCGATTCACTCCCAGGGCAGATTCTCCCTCCTGGTCAAGACAGGCGATCGCAGCAGCAATCACATCTTGCTTGGTCAGTGAATTCTTTTTTGTTGGACGACCCATAAATGTTAATTTGGTCGGGCAATGTGAAAGGCAGAAACGTAGGAAAGTTGAATGGTTATGCCGTTTTGCTCTAGCACCTCTCGTAATCTGGCAAATAAGGTTTGTCTCTGCTGCTCCAGGTCTTTGCCATAGCACTCGTTCTGGAGAATCTGCTTCAAGTCTTTCATGGCGATCGAAGTTTAGTTAACAGTATTAACTAATTTGAGGATATGATTAACCTTAACACCCAATTCGAGGGAAGGCTATGAGCGATCTTGTGTTCAAGTCTGCGGCTGAAATGGCTCAAATGATTCGCGATCGCCATCTCTCTGCGATCGAACTCCTGGACGCTCACCTGCAACAAATTGCCCAGCACAACTCCAAACTCAACGCCATTTGCACCCTTGATGAGGAAAATGCTCGTACTCGCGCCAAACAAGCAGATGAAGCACTGGCAAGAGGTGAGAACTGGGGTGCATTGCATGGCGTTCCTGTAACGATCAAAGACATTTTTGAAACGGCTGGACTTCGCACCACCGCAGGCTACATTCCCCTCAAAGATTACATTCCCCCAGAGGATGCAACCGCCGTTGCTAGACTCAAAGCCGCAGGGGCGATCGTCCTGGCGAAAACCAACATGGCGGAACTGGCAGGAGATTATCAAAGTACCAATTCGTTGTTTCCGCAAGTGAATAATCCCTGGAATGTCGAGTACACAGCGGGAGGGAGTTCAGGCGGTAGTGCAGCAGCAGTGGCAGCAGGATTATCTCTACTGGATATTGGAAATGATATTGCGGGTTCTGTGCGTCAACCTGCTCATTTCTGTGGGGTTTACGGCTTGAAGCCAACCGATCGCCGCATTTCCACAGCAGGTATGATTCCTGAAGTTCCTGGAATGCCCTACTGCCTTCGACAAATGATGACAGTGGGATGCTTTGCGCGATCGCTCGAAGACCTTCGCCTCTGCTTCTCCCTGATAGCAGGAGCTGATCCTCGTCGTCCAGATGTTCCGCCTGTTCCTCTAGATAGTCCTTCTGGCAAATCATTAAGTGATTTAAAAGTTGCCTGGACTGAGCAATGGGCAGAAGTTCCCGTTGCTTCTGATATCCGCACTGCAATGCAACAGGTGATTGAAACGTTGATGCAGTCCGGTGTTCAAGTTCACCAATGGTTGCCTGAAAGCTTTGATTTGTCTGCTATTCTCAATCTCTATACGAGAATGGCAGCCTA
>JAAHGE010000628.1 GCA_010672635.1 Desertifilum sp. SIO1I2
TAGATCAGCGGACCGAGATCCTTGCCCTCGATACCGGGACCGATGCTGAGGGCATATTCGCAGCATTCGCTTCACCGCGAAAACTGGCAATCTGGGAGACCACCAGAACAACGACACAAACCAGCATCACGCTGACGCTGATTAAAATTTCGCGCACGACAACTACTCCTTAACAATGGGTGAACTACCGCCAAAGCTTATTTTCTAAATCCCGAATTTGGCGTTCTAGGCGGTCGAGTCGTCCCCGCAACTCATCAAGTTCTGATTGGCGAGGTACTCCTAGATCCTGTAACACATTTCGGAGCTGACGCTGCATTTGGGCATCAAAATTGCCTTGTTCGGTCTTCAGCCGTTCCATTAAGTCGTCAACCATTCCTTTGGCTTGTTCGGGGTTGACGGTGCCATTTTTCACCCACTCATCGCTGACTTCTCGTAACTTTTCCGCCACTAATGAGGTTGTTCCCACACCAATTAACAGCAGTTGCTTGAGTAAAGTATTGCTATCCATAAGGTTTCTCTGTAATCTCGTACTGCTCTACCAGTTCTATTTTGCGTTATCTTAGCTCTGGTCTGTCCTTACCTAACATTCGTAATGACCGCCACTTTCTTCAGTGCTGAGTGGAAAGTGCTGAGTGCTGAGTGGGGAAGAGAGAAGAGAGTACCCAGTTCCGAGTTCCGAGTGAGAAGAGGATGGGGGGATGGGGAGGTGGGGGGAAAAGAGTGCTGAGTTGAAAGTGCTGTTGTGCTAAATTCCGTTTAGCCGTCTTCTCTGGCTAGCTTCCGTGCAACCGCGTGCTGAGTAGGAAAAGGAGTTCGCTTGTTCCGTAGCCTGCACGTCGAGTGACAGTATTGCCAGTAGATATCGAGAACAATAGCCAATTCACCTTACATTCCCCCCATCCTCTTCTTCCCCAACCCCCAACTCCTAACTCCCAATTCCCTTCTTCCTTCTAATTGGCAATTTCGGCCTTATTGGCGATGGAAATGAAGGCGATTTTGGCGTTGGGGTCAAAGGTGGTGGTTTCGCAGTAACCGGAAGGGGCGGATTCGCAATGGGCGGCTTGTTTGTTAATCCATTGGTATTCGCCTGCGGCTTGTCCTTGTTGTCCTTGTACCCAGAATCCCATTACAGCATCGGCGGTTTCGGGGTGTTGCTGAAATTCGGCATATTCTGCATCGGGGGAGAAGTAAAGGTTGACATCGCCGTAGGCTTGGGTTGCTTCTGCTAGGGAACTTCCGGGCTTGATCCCGCTGGCGGTGGTGTAACGCGAATGATTGGTTAGGATCAATTCAATCGCAGCATTGTCTGGGGGGAGTTCGTTGCTTAAGGGCGCATTGGTGACGAAGTAAAATAGATCTTCATTGCTTTGAGTTACTGCGATCGCAACCGGAATATCCGGTAAGGGAGTAACGCGATAAGTCGCTTGGGGATATTGTTGTTTTAATTCCCCAAAGGTCATCCCTAAGCGAACTGAACCGATTTGAGAAGGGGTAATTAATGTCTCTGCTGAAGGCTTAGGGGTTCTATCGGTCGTAATTTCTTCAGCGGGACTCGGAGATTGGGTAATATTGTCTGGGGTGCTTATTCCCGAACAACTGGCAATTAATAACAGTGAGAATACAGCGCCTAAAGTTTGATAATTGAGTTTCATATTTGCAGACCTTTTAATTTCTACTCTGCTTCTATTTTGAAAGGTTTAAGGCTAGTTTTAGAGGCGTCTATGCCAGTTTCCGATGAGACACATCCGACTTGCTCGCGGAAGCGATAAATTTAACTGGATTAAGTTAACAGTGCAGAGATTATGTTGAGGAAATTTTAAAGTTAGCAGGTCTGCGGCAGACTGTAAGCCTTTCATATCAACAGATAGGGCTATTAGGCTCTGTTGATTTAAGGTGAGGATTTAGGTTGATATCGCTGCTGGCAATCATTTCTAAGTTTCTGATACGTTGCTCTATTTGGTCGAGTTTTTGTTGCTGGATAAGGATTTGAGATTCTTTTTCGGAACGCCAAACACAGGCGGTTCCCCCGGCTGCACCTGACAAAACGACTATTGGCAGAAATAAGTTACTTCTTAAGGGAGAGAAAATTAAGCACAGCGCTAGCATTCCGGTTGCATAAGACCAGATTTTTTGGGTGCTGATGAGGCGAATATCTTGGGGTGTCGCGGAATTAGAGGATGCCACGTTAGCCATGATGTTTAGGGAGACACGTCAGGTTTTTAAACTGTCACAAGGTCATTAGACTGGGCTGGAGTGGAGTGGGTTCCTTACGGTTGATTTCGCTTCCAGACAAGTATGAAAGCGGGAAAAACTGAATTCTGAGAAAAAAGTAAAGAAGTGTTAAGGATAATTTATAAAAAAATGTTGCAGTTTTTTGCGGAATGTTGCTAAGGTGTGCTGGAGAGTCATCTGTGGTCAACGCTTATTTTTGAGGAGATTATGCCTCTATGCTCTACAACCAACGTATTTCTTTGACCATTGTCTGAAGGCTAGACAACCGCGTCAGGTATTTTGAGTTCCCCCCTAGGATGCTGTTGCTAATCCTTCGAGAAATATCTGGCTTTGTGGGATTTGATGACGGTTCTTGATCTCAAAGTTTTTATTGGTCTCATCGCGCGTACCTACCGAGATTCGCAACGCCCTATTGAGTGACGTATTGAATAGCGAGAGACTCTGACTCAGGAGGTTTTTATGGTACAACTACAAGGAAAGACAGCCTTAATTACTGGGGCTTCCCGTGGTATTGGTAAAGCGATCGCGCTTTTGTTAGCCCAACAAGGGATTCAACAACTGATTTTAGTGGCACGCGATCGCCAAAAGCTAGCCGAACTTGCCCAAGAAATTGAGGGTACGAGGACTAAAGTGACGACGCTGGCGATTAATTTAGCAAACCCTGTAGAAGTCAACATTGCCATTGCCCAAGCTTGGCGCGATCGCGGTCCGATTGATATCTTAATTAATTGTGCGGGAGTTGCCCACCAAGCCCCGTTTTTGCGATCGCAATTTCCCAAAGTCCAAGAAGAAATTCAAACCAATCTGTTGGGAATGTATACCATCACCCGCTTGATTGCCAAACGCATGGCCGCCCAGCGTTCCGGAACTATCGTTAACGTTTCCAGCTTAATGGGCAAAGTTGCAGCCCCCACAATGGCAACCTATTCCG
>JAAHGE010000629.1 GCA_010672635.1 Desertifilum sp. SIO1I2
ACAATATCTTTGAGGGCTAAACCTAGGGCAAATCCAGTTAAGCCCTCAAAGATATTGTTTCTAATTTACTGTCTGGCGTATTAATCCTGATTTATCAACCCTTTCGACGCAACGATTGGATTAAAGTCGGACCAACCGAAGGAAAAGTTTTACAAATCGATCTGCGCCATACCACATTACAAGCTGATAATCAAAAAATTTTAATTCCAAATTCATCTTTATTTACCAACACGATTTGTATTATTGACAAAGAAGAAAAAATCAAGATTATACAACCCTAAAACTGATGCAAATTAAACATCTTTGGCAGCAAGATAGCAACAATCCCGATAACGCCAGCAACCTCGCCGCCATCCAACAGTGGTGGGCCAGTTTAGCCAGTCAAGAAATTAGCTGGCGACAGCGCCTCATCCCCGAAAACGGTGAAATTGAACAGATTAACTGGGAACCGCAACGCTTTGACGAAGTATTTTTATTAAATCAGCCCCAACTGCGCGGCATTACCCTCTATTGGCACAAACCCGCCACAGAAGGGGAACGCAACATCACCCCCCATAAACTCGAACTCGACACCCTTGCCCAACACCTGTATATCTATCCCCAAAATCAACGCGGCGTTGTCATTCGCGTCGGCTTACCCGAAATTCAGTATCAAACCCTGCAACTCAAAAATGCCGAAATTGCCTTGAGTGCCAACCTCATGCTGATTCGCGATAAAGGTCAAAAAATAGAAATCAAAGTCCCTCTCAGTTCAGAGGCTCTCAGTCGCCTGCGGAAACAACTATCCTTAATAAAGGAATAGTTAAAAAACTTTACATCTCTAATTGACTGTGACAACTCAACTGCAACCGACTAAACCCCTAGAAAAATTTACCTGGCAATGGCGAGGTCATCAAATTTGCTATACCGTCGCCGGTACAGGTCAATCCCTCCTCCTGCTACATGGCTTTGGGGCCTCCATTGGTCACTGGCGGAAAAATATCCCCGTCCTTGCGGAAGCGGGCTATCGCGTTTTTGCTCTAGATTTACTAGGGTTTGGCAGTTCAGATAAACCCGAACTAGATTATACCCTCGACCTTTGGCAAGAATTAGTTCAAGACTTTTGGCAAGCGCACATCCAAGAACCCACCGTCTTTATTGGTAACTCCATTGGCGCATTATTAAGTTTAACCCTCGTTGCCGATAACCCGGAAATCTCCTCTGGGGGTGTTTTGATTAACTGTGCGGGAGGCCTCAACCATCGCCCAGATGAGTTACAACTCCCCTTACGCTTTGTGATGGGGATGTTTACCAAAATGGTCAGTTCTCCGGTGACAGGGCCGTTTGTGTTTAACCGCATTCGCGCCAAAGAACGCATCCGCAATACCCTGCGCCAAGTGTATCGCAACCCCGAAGCGATTACCGATGAGTTGGTCGAGATGCTACACGAACCCTCTTGTCATCCGGGGGCCCAAAAAGTCTTTGCTTCAATTCTGAGCGCACCCCCAGGGCGATCGCCTGTAGAATTATTTCCCAAGGTGACTCATCCTCTGTTGGTCTTGTGGGGTGAGGATGACCCTTGGACGCCCATTGCAGGTGCAACGATTTATCAAAACCTAGTGGAACAAGGCAAGGACGTAAAGTTTGTCGGGATTCCCAATGCAGGACATTGCCCCCACGACGAACACCCAGAACAGGTGAATGCTCTGATCTTAGACTGGTTGAAGAGTAAACATTCTGAATAAAATTGCTGAAAGTCCTATGAGTCGCGTAGGTTGGGTTACGCTAACGCTAACCCAACAATCGCGTAGGTTGGGTTCAGGGTTGGCAATATTGTAGGACTTGTTGACGATCTTAGTCTTTGGAGAGAAATCGCGATCGCACCCCCTTGCCGGTCTTTATCCTAGAAGTAGATGCGGATCTCGGAGGCAGAACAATGGCACAATTAACGCAACGGCGATCGCAAAATGTTCAAGGCAACTTCTACGTCGATACCACCTGCATAGACTGCGATACCTGTCGCTGGATGGCCCCGGAAGTGTTTAAAGAGGATGATGACCAATCCGCAGTCTATCACCAGCCGGAGAGCGAACAGCAGCACCTCGAAGCCATGCAAGCTTTACTCGCCTGTCCGACGGCTTCGATTGGTACCGTAGAGAAACCCACGGATATTAAAGCGGTTCAATCTAGCTTTCCCATCCCCATCGCTGAAAATGTGTATCACTGCGGCTATCATGCCGAAAGTTCGTTTGGGGCTGCAAGCTATCTTATTGTCCGTCCGCAAGGGAATATTTTAGTCGATTCTCCCCGTTGGGCTTCTCCTTTAGTCAAGCAGATTGAAGAATTGGGCGGCGTGAGTTATCTCTATTTAACCCATCGAGATGACGTTGCGGATCATCAAAAGTATACCGACCATTTTCACTGTCAGCGGATTTTGCACCAAGATGAGATGAATGCTCAAACGCGAGATGTAGAAATTCAATTAAGCGGAACGGAACCCTATCAACTCGCTGAAGATTTACTGATTATTCCCGTTCCCGGACATACGAAAGGTCATACCGTTTTACTGTACAACAACCAATTCCTGTTTACAGGCGATCATTTAGCTTGGTCGGATGAATATCAACATCTCATCGCCTTTCGGCGGGCTTGCTGGTATTCTTGGCCAGAATTGAGAATATCGATGAAAAAGCTAACGAATTATTCCTTTGAATGGGTGTTGCCAGGTCACGGTCGCCGCTACCATGCAGAGAATGCGGAGGGGATGCAACAACAACTGCAAAAATGTATTGATTGGATGGAGACTGTGGCTTGATTTTTCTTGAAAAAATGAGCTTTGGCGCAGAGTTTAATAAAAGTGAAGGACACTGATGACTTTAGCCACCCAATCCCTAACTCTAGAGGAATTTTTAGAACTTCCCGAAACTAAACCCGCTTCTGAATTTATCGATGGTGAGGTGATTCAAAAACCTATGCCACAAGGAGAGCATAGCCTAATCCAGGTAGAACTGTGCGAGGCGATTAACCGCGCGACTAAGCCGCAGAAAATTGCGATCGCCTTTCCAGAATTGCGCTGTACCTTTGGAGGAGACTCGATGATTCCGGATGTGGCGGTGTTTCGGTGGGAAAGAATTCCGGTTACGTCTTCTGGAAGAATTGCCAACCGCTTCGAGACTTAT
>JAAHGE010000063.1 GCA_010672635.1 Desertifilum sp. SIO1I2
TCGCCGGAGGCAGGGTGACGGGCTAGGGTTGGAAGATCCCCTTCTCGGAATTAAGGATAAACACCTTAATTTGATTTGAGATACGCCCCGTTTAGGACACTTGGTTCCTCCGCTCTTCCTTTAAACTGCGCGATCGCACTTTTCGATCGACAGGGTTGATTCGGCTGACTGGGTAATAATTCATCAGAGTAACTTTAGCACTTATTGGTTTTAAAGTCAATGAAGAGATTCAGTTTCGGATTTTACTGAAAACATCCCCATAAAAAAGGGGTTTCTTAACAAGAAACCCAAAAAAAATAGCCTTAAATATTGCAATTGAGCGATCGCGCTAGCGATCCATCATTAACGGCTCCCAGTGCGAGAAGGATCTTCAATTTCAACCCGTTGTGCGGATTGATTAAAGATCACCGCTAAACGACTGGCTCGTCCGGTATCTAAAGAACCCGAACGCCAAACCCGATTGCGCCCCCCTTCAATAAAACGTAACTCATAATTTCCGGGAGGAACATCCAAAGAACGCCGCGTTTGGTTTCCAGAGAAAGAAAGAGTTTGGCGAGTCGAATTACCGACAATCTCAACGCGCACATTATCGCGGGTTTCCGAAATAAACTCGAGGCGAACTCGGTTGCGGCTGTCAGAACTGCGACCATCATCCCAATGCCAATCGCCATCGTTGGTGCGGCGATCGTCCCAACGCCAATCGCCATCGCTTCGATCGCGATCGCGAGCCAGATCGGTATTACTCAAATCCGCCCCGCTCAAATTAGCCCCATCCGTTCTCACCCCCCGCGTATTGGCGCGTCGGAGATTGGCATTGCTCAAATTGGCGCGGCGTAAATCCGCCCCATCCAGATTTGCGCGTTCTAAGTTTGCCCGTTCTAAATTCGCGTCTAACAAAACCACATCTCTCAGATCGGCCGATCTGAGATCGGCGCGTCGCAAATTTGCCCCCGGTAAATTCGCATCCACCAATCGCGCCCCCTGAAGCGTCGCGCGTTCTAAATCGGCTCTCGCTAGATTCGTGCGGCGCAGAGTCGTGTTGCTAAAATTCACATTTCTAAGTCTAGCGCGCTCTAAATTCGCCCGTTCCAAGGTTGCACCTGCCAGATTTGCGCCCTCAAGATTGACGCTTCGCAACCGAGCATCTTCTAGATTTGCCCCTGCCAGATTCGCACCGCGCAAATCCATGCCTTCAAAGCTAGCACCTCTAAGATCGCAACCCGCACACGCCTTAGTTGCCAGCAATAGCTTAACGTGATCGGGGTTAATCGCCAAAGCCGAGGTAGATGTACCGAACGTCAAAAGCAGTGCAGTAGTCCACAAGATTCCAGGTTTCATGTCTATTCCTCAGCAAAGTATTCATTGAAGAGCCAGCACTGAAGCCACTCTTGGTAATCAAGTTAACCTTTCCTCTACCGATCCTTACTAGGGTTAAGCTCTTGAAATCATGCGCTAGTGGATTTCCTCGGTTGAGTCAATCCGATACCTGTCTAGCTCGAATCCGATGCGGTTGATGACCTGAACTAGAAATAGAGAACTTTGACTCTTTCCCCTAGCTTAACCTGCGTTTCCCCGACTGGGAGAACGGCTAAAGCATTTGTCCGTGCTAAGTTAATCAAATTTCCCGAACTGTGAGAGCCAGTCGCGAGTTCAAATTCACTCTCTTGGGGAGTCGGTATCAGTTGGCCCCACAAATAGGTTTCTCGCCGTCCATCGGATTTGAGGGGTTGACGCGATCGCGCGATCGCCCATTTCGACTGCCAACCCGTTGCCAGTCCAGAACGCTTTTTCAGCGCCGGAACCACAAACCGCCAAGCTGTTACCAACGCCGAAACCGGATTTCCGGGCAAACCAAAATATAAAACAGAACGGGCTTCCGGCTGCATGGATTGGGAAAACGTTGCAAACGTCAAAGGTTTCCCCGGTTTAATCGCAACCTGATGAAAATGCACCTTAGCCCCCAACTCAGCCAGCACGCTATCGACATAATCGTAATCGCCCACTGACACCCCTCCAGAGGAGAGAACAATATCAGCGATTTGGGTTGCTTCTGCGATCGCCTCTCGAATCGCCTGGGGGTTATCGGGCACAATACCCAACATCAGCGGCACCCCGCCCGCCTGCTCGATCAGCGCTGCTAACGCATACTGATTCGAGTCTACAATCTGACCCGGTTGCAGCGGTCGATCGGGACTGACTAACTCGCTTCCGGTAGAAATAATCGCCACCCGCACCTTAGAAAACACCGAAACCTGCACGCATTGCGCCGCTGCTAATACAGCAATCTCCGGCGCAGATAATAGCGTACCGCGATCGAGCAAGGACGCTCCGGCCTGATAATACTCCCCTTGGCGGCGAACAAACGCGCCTTGCTGAGTCGGCGCTGTCAAAATATAAACTTGCGAACCCTCGGTGCGCGTATTTTCCTGCATCACCACCGTATCTGCACCGGATGGGATCATCGAACCCGTGAGAATGCGGGCGGCTTGTCTAGGCGCGATCGCCTGACGCGGGGCATAGCCTGCCGGAATTTCCTCAATAATGTCTAAAATTGCTGGATTTTCAGCACTGCACTGACTCACATCCGCATAGCGCACTGCATAGCCATCCATCGCCGAGTTATCCCAGTGGGGAAAATCCAACTGGCTGGTAACGGGAACTGCAACAACTCGCCCGACTGCTTCCCAAAGATCTACGATTTCAGTATCGGAAACGCCCAGGGGTTGAGCTTCGTTGAGAATAATGGCTTCGGCTTCGTTAACTGGCAGCATAGTGAGGATCGATCGTTGCTTCCCTCAATTGTACGGGCAGACCCTTCCTCCTGAGATCCTGAATCCACCGACCAACCGTTAAGCCCCGGCCGCTACTGCACCGATCTAACCCTTCCCGGAAGCCTGAATAGGAATAAATTGATTATGAATAATCCCATCAGTAACCTTTACCGTCCGATCGCGCCGTGGAGTGGGCGGCTAATTTTACCTCAACCCTCCCAACGAAAACCCGACGGGGGAGTCTTTATCCAAATTCAAAATACGCCATCTTCCCATCGCTTTCTGGTGGGGAAACAAGCGTGGGTGAAGTGGCATTCCACCTCTCACCATACACTCTGGCTGTCGCGGGCCACTCTTGACCTCAAATTCGACAGCACCACCTACAATAGCATCGAAAAAACCCAAGCGATCCATCCCAAACGCCTCGACGGGTGGCAGAAAGTTAGCCCCCTAGAATCCCTAGCAGGGGCGCGTCCGGATGATGATGTGCAGGTTGAACTCAATGTAATTAGCGCCACTCAGGAAGGCAATAGTTGGGTTCTCAGCATTGGAGACGAACCCTATCAAATTGCCGGGGTGAAAAAGGGTTTGGTTACTTTTGTTGGCCCTGCGGGAGATCGGCGCTATCGGGTTAGGCACTATAACCCTGCCAGCAAAGCCTTTAACGGCCCTGAAGAGATTGTTTTCTGTCCGGATGCGGGGGCGATCCGTAGCGGACAGACTGTGGAACAGAGTTCGCTGGTGAATATTGAAAAATCGCCTCTGAATGCGGGGGGTTGGTATATCTACGGTCATTCTGACAGTCAGGGGACTTTTGTCGTTGCTGCCCTAGAACCGCTAGAAGCGATGCAACTGGTCGCAACCCAAATGACGACAGGACGCCAGGAAACGCAAGATTATTATGTTGCTTCTAAATGGCAAAATTTGCCCCAACGTCGGATTGAAAAAACCTTAGTAGATAACAATAACAAGGTTCTGGCGGCTTCAGAACGGACTGCTGCCCTACGCGAGAGACGAACCCGCGAACTTTGGTATCTTAACGATGTGGCCTTAACGATCCATACTTTTGGCTGGCGGGGCGGTCCTAGGGGGAATAACCCGCCGTTAGGACTGGCACCGGGACATTTTTCTTTTGGGTTTGCGAAAGTGATTCGCGATGAATTTACAGGTCATTTGCGCTTCGATCTGGTTCATCGTCAGGTGTATGCCCATAACAAGGAAGGTATTATTTCTGGGGCCATTCGCTGGCACGCTTATGTTGGCAGTCTGAAGCGCGGTTGGATGTATACGGTGCCGATTTCTGAGGTGATGCTGCGGATGCCTGAGTTGACAGTGCCTTATCAATTAGGCGATCGCACTTTCGATCCGCTCAAAACCATTGAACAGGAACTGGCGTTTACCTGCGCCCGCTATCGCACCGGGCCGGGAAATGGGGCTTCGGTGGTGACGCCTGCCACCTCCTGCGTTAAAGATTCCTGTCAGTCCTTGTTTGCGGCTATTAATCGCTTAGATGCTGAAGTTCTCAACGATCCGACCATTCGACGCTGGATGCAGGACAATTCCCAAAGTTTTGATGCCCAACGCTTCCAACGTTTAGATACGCTGCTCAAAGATGTCCTCGATCGGATGTTAATTCCGTTAGGATACGTGCCAAAAGGCTGGCGCGGCGATCGCGAATATCTGGCCGCCCATCGTCAAGGGGGACTGTTGGGCAATACGATCGAAGCCTTGCGATCGTGGAAAACGATGCTACCGCGTCGGGCTGAAATGGAGTTAGCACAAGTTATGGCGCGGCATGGAGCAACGTTTTGGGATATTAAGGGGGCTATGTTGGGAGGCGAGGTGCCGGGAATTGTGCCGATCCCGCCGGGAACCCTTTTGTGATAAACCTGAAGTGTTGATCTAATCTTCAAAGTAACATTGAAGACTCGTCGCAAACAGCAGTTAGTTTATGTCGCCCTCGACGATCCCGAAGTTCCCAGCCAGGGGGCTTACCTGGTGGCGATCGCCTTTGGGGGTGAAGACTCTCCCGCGAGTCGAGAACAAGCCAAATTTGAGCTAGAACGGCGGTTTGAAGAGGAGTTGCCCCCCTTCGACCGCTATCCCTTTGCTTTTCCCAATGGCTTATCCGTTGAGCAAAATCTTATTCATATCCCGGAGGATTTTATTGTGGCCAGAAAAACCGGAACATCTGACGCCGCTATCGATTTAGAAGGTATTCCCGCCGAAAAGCGTGCGGAGATTGAAGCTATTTTAAATGGGGCGGCCGAAGCGATCGCCAAAGCGCGGCTAGCGACAGCCTTAGCAAAAGCCCATCAAGCTGCCTTGCCCTATGCAGACCTGTTGCGGCTGATTTTTGACCCCTCCGGACAGCAATATCTCACGGAGGAACAATGCGCCCTAATTGAAGATAAAGCCTTTGCCAAAGCAATTAAAGAGTTGGCCGAAGCCAAAGCCGAAATGACCCGATTTGACTTAACCGCAACGGGAGATTGGCAACTGATTTTAGACTGCATACTCTCTGAAGAAGTTAGCCAAGAGTTAACGGTGAATCTCCCAGCCGAGAGGCGATCGCCCCCCAAAGCAAACGGACAGGTTGCTGCCAGCCCAGCAGAGTAATAGCGATCGCGCCAGCCTACTCTAAAGCGCGAGTCTCGTCGCTCAAAGGCGGGCGATAGACGACGGTTTCCGCATCGATATCCTCTTCGCTGAGGGTGTTTGAAGAGGGAACCGCTACCGGCTCATCTTCAGCCATTTCAATCGGTAAAACCGACGTGGCATCATCCCCAGAAGAATCCGTTGTGGGTTCTTCTTTAATACTTTGAGTGGCGATCGCTTGACTGTAAGCTTGGTATTGCTCCCAAGAAAAGAAAGCCCCCTTGGCGCGGGCAATTTCCCAACTACTCTCATCCATCTGCGTTTCCACCAGACACGCATTATTGAGCTGGGTTGATTGCAAATTGCAGCGCTGTAAATTAGCGCCCATCAAGTTTGCTCCTTCCAAATTGGCTCCCGTGAGATTCGCCCCCGTGAGATTAGCTCCTGTTAAATTCGCCCAAGAAAGATTGGCTTCCTTGAGATTCGCCCCTACCAAGTTAGCCTCTACTAACACCGAGGCTGACAGATCGGCGGCTTGTAAATTGCCCCCGGCAAGTAACGCGCGATACAAATAAGTCCCGCTTAACTGGATTGATTTGAGACGGTAGCGCACCCGCAACCAGAAGGAATTGGGAGACAAGACTGCCGTTCGTCCCGCTAGAGCCAGCAGTTGACTGGGGTTAAACTCCATCGGTTCTTCTGCACTGAGCGCTTCTGGGGGGGCGTTTTGTTTGCTACGTTTGGGCGTAGCATTGCCACAGGGCCAGAAGGGAAGATTCGCCTCTCGCCGACAGGCACACAGGAGCAGGAACGTATTTAACCCCACCGCCGCATCAATTTGCAGCACGTTTAAAGAATTATTAAACTGTTGCAAATGCTGGCGGGCTTTGTGGGCGATGCCCTCATCCATCCATCGTCCCCGACAGTAGGAGCGGTAAAAGCGATGCAAGCGAGCAAACAAAGTCCGGAAGCGAAAGGCATCTTCATCGCGGGCTTCTTCGCGCCAAAGACGTTCGGCAATTAAATCCTCCATTTCCAAAGGGAGAATACCATAGCCCAAAAGGTTGTAAAGATGTTGGGCGATCGCGCTTTTGTCATCGGTCGAAAACTTTAATTCCCCGTAGGGATCTCGGACAATATGCGCTAAAGCCTTCAGTTGTGCGGCGATTTCTTCGGCACAGAGGTATTCTCCTAAACTGCGATGGGCAAAGCCGACGCGTTGAAAGGTTTGTTGGAATTTAGAGGTGTCAGTTTGAATCCCTTCAAACCGGAAACAAAAGGCTGCTAGCGTCGGTTCACCCTCTAAATAAGTTTGGAGGGCATCGTAGTCAATGGTGGCGCGACCGCTTTGTAAGATACTTAGCGCCGTGGTTTGCATGACTGCGCGAATTTGATGCGGTTGGCGAGTTTTCAGTAAATTGGCGATCGCCTCGGTGCGCCGTCCCGCATGGGCTAAACCGACTCGACCCGGCGTTTCTAAGCGACCCGAAACCGACAACCCAGCGGTAGGTTTGCCCAATAACCAAGTCAGCAAGCGGTCATAAATTTCAAACTTCACCTGGGGATAGGGCATTTGAAAGACTGACTCGTGCAGCAAGCCATCCCGATGTAAGATCCCCAAAAAGTACAGCATCAGCGGTTGGCGAACCAAGTTGGCTAACTCTTTAGTGGGCGGTGTCGGACGAAAGAGTCCGCCCTGCTTGAGGAAATTAAAGTAAGCCTGAGCAATATTTTTGGTTTGCAAGCGCGACCAATGCTTAAACCACTGCTTGACCTCATCTTGACCCATCGGCGCGATCGCAATTCGCCGCAGATGAGACAGCAGTGGCGTTTGGCTGTGCGTCGAAGAAATATGCAGCGTTTCAATTCCCGCCCGACTCAGCGTTCCATTACGGCAGGTAATAAACACCTTATGGCGCGGCAAACCCGTCGGCCCCGCGTACTGAGACTGAAAGCGGACAATTTGATCCATCAACAGCCAAATCTGATCTTCAGCTAATGGCGATCGCGGTAACTCATCCAAACCATCGAAAACCAGCAAGCAAGGCGAGTGAACCGGAGACAGCCAACCATCAGCACAAGTAAAGTTACCCAATGGCAGCGCGGATAAGAGCGTTTGCTCTAACGTCGTTCCCAACGTCACATCCCGCAGGCGAATTAAGACCGGCATCCAACTGGGATAGAACTCCGCAGCCACCTTCGCCGCCCACATTTGGCAAAAGCTGCTTTTTCCCTGACCGGGCAACCCTTCCACCACCGCAATGCTGCTGAGATCGCTCAGTTGCGTCTTGGCCCATTCCATTAAATCCACCGGGGGAGGATTGCTGCCCAACGTCCCATCATAGACCACTCCCTTGAGTGGCACATGAATATCGTTGAGGGAAAAACACTCCTCAAACATCGGCTGGCTTAGGGCAATGCTAAAACCTGCCCGATAGCGTTCCCTGGCGAGGTCAATGGGTAGCGGGCCGAGGGTGGGGGTGGGTGAAGGCGAAACTTCAAGCAACTCGTAGTCATCGCTTTCATGAAGGCTTTCGCTCCAGGACGCCACCGTTCCCAAACGCACAAACTTTTGTAACTGGGGCAGTGCTGACGAATGTAGAGCGATCGCTTCGAGTAATTCCCCCGGCAAACCATGACTTAAGCGCCCGATCAACAGTTGGCTCTCAATTTCCTCAGCACCATTCGCCATTAACCAGGCACTTGCTGTCTGATTAATTTGCTGCACCAGCAGCGAAGCACTCCACTGGGACAAAGCTTGCTCCGCCTGGGTGTCGCTGAGATGACCCGGACGCAAGGTTTGCAGCAGCTCCGGAAGCTGAGGCTGATTGAGGGCAATATTACTGGGCGGTTCGTCCGTAGGTAGCATCGCCCGATTGATCCACGGTCGCCGCACGAGCGTTTCCTGCTGCAATAAACGACCTAAACCATTAAGATAAGCAATTTGAAACGCGAGCCACGTCCCTTCATTGCGCTTGAGCGGCTTTTTCTGACTGAGGACGCGCAGCAAACACCCCATTAACTCCGCTAGGGGAGAGAGTTCTGGCCAAGCGATCGCGATCGGCAATTCAAAAATCTCAGCCAGTACAGCAACTTCAAATAAACTGAGACTTTTAAATTCCAAATCTTGAGCGATACGGAACGCGATCCCCGCCATCTGGGCCCCCGCGACCCACTTCAGCCGGGCTAGTGTGAGGTTACGTTCTGCTAGCCAATGCCGAATACTTAGGTTCATCCCTCGTGTTCTACTACAACAAAACCGCTATTGGACATTATCTGTCATCTGCTTGGGTCTACTTGTAATTTAGTGTGGCACGAGATCCGGCTGACTAATTTTTCGCTCTAGACCCAATTAACCATTACAATGTCCAAAGAATTTGGATTGATTCCAGGACAAGGCATCCCTAACAAAGTCCTCAGCTTGGGTTTTTGCCCTGAAGCCTTCGGAGTCAAAAGCATCCGGATTAACCCGATTCAAATGGGGTATTAAACTACACCCCCTTGCTGAACCCATCGATCTGACCTGCACGCGCTAGACAACAGAACGCAGACCTGAATTGCCACTATCAAAGACTGTCATAAGCAGCGTCGGATCGGTTGAAGGCCACAGTAGACTAAATAACGAAAAACCAGGCAACTTATTCGTTCGCGAAGCGTTCCGAAGGAAATCGTCAGCCATGACTAGAAGGCAGTTTGACAGAACTCAAAATTCAATTTTTCGCCGTTCTCGCCGCCCCCCCAAACCCAAAAATGCCCCGGCTAGCTCGGCCAGTGACGATGCCTATGCAGCGACGATTTCCGAATTGAGTGCCGAACCCCCTGCCAAGCGGATCGCTCAACCGCCACCTCCCCCAGAGAGACGTTCGTCTCGGAAGGGTTCTGGGGCATCTTGGGGTTTGCCTTTATTATGGCTGACGATTGTGGGGGTGTTGGGTGGAACGGGTTATGCTGCCTTCTTATTGCTGACGCTTGTACCACCGCCTCCCAATTGCGAACAAGTTTCTCCGATTGCGGCAGATAGCGAACGCTTGTATTGTGCGAATCAGGCGGCCAGTTCTCGCCAGCTTGAAGATTTAGTTGCCGCAGTGGCGCTGGTGCGAAATTGGACGGAGGAGCATCCGCTGTATCGCGAGTCCCAGCGGTTTTTAGAGGAATGGTCTAAGGGGATTTTGGCGATCGCCTCTGCCAAAATGAGCGATGGCGATTTACAAGAGGCAATTAAAATTGCCGGGAATGTCCCGGAAAACAGCCCCCTATACGACCGAGCGCAACAGCAAATTGCAGCTTGGCAAAGTAATTGGGATAAAGGCGCTGCAATTTACGAGGAAGCTCTTGAAGCGCTGAAAAATCAAAACTGGAGATTGGCCAATCAAAAGGCAGAAGAGTTAAGCCGACTCAATAACGAGCATTGGCGCGCTCAACGCTACAACGAGCTAACCCGGTTTATTGCTTCCGAACAACTGGCTCGTCAGCGCTTATCCCAAGCTAGAGAACTGGCCGAATATCAAACGGTGGATCGCTTAAAAGAAGCGATGGATCTGGCGCGACAAGTTGAGTTAAAAAGCTTTGCCCGTCCGGACGCCCAAGCAGAGATTGCCCGTTGGAGTCGCGCTTTGCTGAAGATTGCTGATGAACGGCTAGCGGCTAAAGATGTAGAAGGGGCGATCGCGGCGGCTAATACTGTGCCTCAAGATTCCTCCTTATCTGAGGAAGCCGAGGATTTTGTGGTGTTCAGTCGCGCGATGGCCATGTCCTGGAAAGATAATCTGATGATGTTGCTGGAAGCTCAGGCGATCGTTGGCGAAATCCAACCGGATCGCCCCTTGTACGAGCGAGCGCAAGCCCAAATTCAGACTTGGCAGGCCAGTATTCAAGACTTACTCCAAATTCAAGTAGCCAGCGCTGTAGCTAGCGTAGGACAGCCTTTAACCTTTAGATTGGCCGATGAGTTAGCGCAGATGGTGGCTCAAGGTCGCCCGCGCCGGATTGAAGCTCAAACCAAGATTGCCTCGTGGCGCAAGGAAATTCAAAGCATTCAAGACCGACCCTTTATTATTCGGGCGCGTCAGATTGCTCAAACCGAATCGATCGAGAGTTTGAAAGCGGCGATCGCCGAAGCCTCCCGCGTGGAAATTGGCAGACCGCGCCGGATTGAAGCCCAAACCTCGATCGCCCAGTGGAATAAGAAAATTGAAGTCTTAGAAGATCAACCCATCCTCAATGAAGCGCGATCGGTAGCTAACAGCGGCAATCTTTCTCAAGCCATTACCATCGCCCAACGGATTCAACCCGGTCGCGTTCTTTACACCGAAGCCCAAGATGCGATCTACGGTTGGACGATTCAAATTCAAGTGGCTGAAGATCGAGCGATTCTCAATGATGCTAGCTATCTGGCTTCCATTGGACAGTATTCTGAAGCGATTCGGACGGCTTCTCGGATTCGCTGGGGAAGACCGCTATACGATGAGGCTCAAGGCTCCATTGCGCGGTGGACGGCCGAACGCAATGCCCTCTTCGCACCGCCACCTCAACCCGCGCCGAGAAGCTACTCGGAACCGCCTGCTTCCTCTTGGAGCGAGCCGGAACCTGCTCCCTATTATCCTCCCGAACCCGCACCGGAACCAGTGCCGCCTCCCCCAGAAGCGCCTATTGCTCCAGAGTTTGAAACGCCGTCAGATGCACTGCCTCCCCCGGAATAAAGGGTTGGATGGAGGAAGCCCATTACCGAGAATCAGGATGGGGATCTTTAACGGTCTCCTGCTCGAATAGAGGCATAGGAGTATGTCACAATGCGTTAAAGAGTTTTGCCGCGTTTACCCACTCTGTAGAAGCCCTAAACGAAGATGAGTACATCGGTTCTCCAATTAGCTTTAGTCGATCCCGATCCAATCTTCCGTTTAGGGTTGAAAACTTCCCTGCAAGCGGTTTCGGGTTTGCAGGTGGTGGCGGATGGTCCAACCAGTCTTTCGGTTTTGGAACAGCTTCCGAGCAGCGAACAGGAGAACGCTCAACCTCCGGTTAATTTAGTGATTTTGGATTGGTCGGCCCAGGAGAATCCCCCTGAACCCCAGTGGCAGGCGCTTCAGCAGGCTTATCAGCCTTGGGAGTCGCGCTATCCCCAGTTGGGGGTCTTGTTGTTGACGGGGAAAGCCGATCTAGAGACTTTGGCGTTTGCTCAAGTGTTGGGAGTTCGCGGATATTGTCGTAAAGGGATGGCGATCGCCGATTTGATTCAGGCGATTGGGATCTGTGCTTCGGGAGGAACCTATGGGTTCGCGATCTCAGAACCCTCGCCCGCTGCGGGATCGAGAGGGCGAATGCTGGTGCGTTGGCGCGATCGCCTCCATCAGTCGGGGATCGAGCAAATTGAATCTGCGATCGCCGAATTGAGCGGTTATTTACAAAATCCAGCACTTCCAGTTCTCGAACGAGCCGTTATTGCTGGACGGTTGCGCGAACTAGCAGCGGCGCGTTGGATGGTTAATCAACTCCTAGCAGCCCCTCCCTCGCCCAATAACGCCCCCCCAATTTCTCCTCCTCCCGAAAATACGACGGCGAAGCGTCCCCCCATTAATCCCCGTTCTGCCCTCGTTCCTGCGGCGGAAAGCAGCTTGAATCCCCAGTCAGAAATGGCCTTAGAAGGCTCTCTCAATCGTTTGTTTGCCGCCCTCGAAGCGCAGTTACAATACAGCCTCAAAAACTTAACCGATGAGCCGTTAGAAATTGATATTCTGCGAGAAGAGAAACGGCGAGAATTACTCAAAATCATTTTGCAGCGTTTAACTGAAACCGTTCGCGAACTGCAATTGGGTCAAGTGAATGTGCTTTCCCTTTCTCAGAAAGTGGATGCCATTTTACAGGATTTATGGTCGGCTTCAATTACCGATTTTTTTGGCAAATATTATCACATCAAGATTGCCAACACTGAATACGATCTCGTTCCAATTCTGTTGGAAAATATTCCGCGCATTCAATCGGAAATTCTTAAGAAAATCCCCTTAGTTCTAGAACTTTTCTCCTATTGGTTATACGAAACACCTTTAATGATTGAGAATGTGCTGTATAGTTACGGCACGCCAGAAGCCGATAAACGTGCAGAAATCTTAGCGCAAAACCTGATTATTCAAGTTGCGAATGCCGTCATTCAGCCGTTATTAAATCGATTTGCCGATATTGTAGAAATTAAACAAGACTTTTACGATAAACAACTCCTTTCCACGCGAGAAATTGAGCGATTCCGCAACGATTTGAGCTGGAAATATCGCCAAGTGGAGCTTTTTGGAGAGCCTCAAAACATGTTTGAGAGCCAATATGTCCTCCTCGCTCTCGATTACCGAGGTATCAAGAAAGTTAAAATCTATCATCCCAGACGCCAAGAACTCGAACGACTCCGGGGGGTTCGCTATGCAGTCACCCTCCTGCTAGAAGCCAGAGATGCGATCGCGCCGAGAATTCGGGCGACTCTCTCCTTCTTAGGCTCAGGCGTCATTTATCTGCTAACCCAAATTGTGGGGCGGGGTATTGGCTTAATTGGGCGGGGAATTTTACAAGGATTAGGCAGTTCAATCCCAGAAAGTCGCTTTAGTCGCAACAGCGATTCTCGTAAATAGCTTGCTTATTCCCAACTCTCAATCTGCAAATCTTCATCGCTAGACTCCGATAAAATTGCTCCGGTTAAATTTGCCGCTTGCAAATCAATTCCGGTTAAATCTACGTCTTGTAAATTCGCATCAATCAAATCCGTCCGATTTAAATTCGCTTCTGCTAACTTACCATTGCGTAAATCAACCCCCACCAACAGCGCGTCGCTTAAATTGGCATAACTTAAATCGGCACGTTTCATATCGGCTTGATTCAACGTTGCTCCCGTTAAATTTGCCCAACTCAAATCGGCACCAATCAGTTGAGCGCCAGCAAACCGGGCACCAATCAAGCGAGCGCTACATAAATTAGCACCAATTAACGTTGCTGCTGTCAAATCGGCTCCCGTCAGATCCGCTTTACTCAAATCCGCACCGCTGAGGTTTGCGCCCGTGAAGTCAACGCCTCGTAAATTAGCACCACTCAAGTTTGTCCCCTCTAGCACCGCCTCCTGCAAGCAAACGAGCGGTAGAGAAATCCCGGCTAGATCGGCTCCACTTAACAAAACTCGGCTAAAGTTCTGTTCGCCTGCGGCATAGCGGTTCAGCAGTTCTACTGCATCCATATCCATAATATGACTCACCTCTGTTTGCGTCCGTTGGTTTTGCAGGGAGAGGAGTTGGGGCTTTAACTCGGCAGAAACGA
>JAAHGE010000630.1 GCA_010672635.1 Desertifilum sp. SIO1I2
GTCAACTCCTAGACATTAGCAAGGGTTCTAAGTTTCAATCCCTAAAAGGGATTAGGTTTGATTGCAATTTGCCTGTCCACCAGTAGCGGCGATCGCCGTAATTGTTTCAATCCCTAAAAGGGATTAGAAGGAATTGCAATCCTCAAAGCCTCAGAAATCCCCGCGATGATTCGCAGTGCGGGTTTCAATCCCTAAAAGGGATTAGAAGGAATTGCAATCTTGGATGGCGGCTCACGTTCGTGGCGTTCAGGCAGCGTTTCAATCCCCTAAAAGGGATTAGAAGGAATTGCAATGCGAGGCGCTAGATGGGGAATATCGCTCCCTATTCGTTTCAATCCCTAAAAGGGATTAGAAGGAATTGCAATAGATGGGCATCCCTACCATCAAATCGAAAGTTCTGTTTCAATCCCTAAAAGGGATTAGAAGGAATTGCAATTGCTTTGAAGGGAAGAAGCTTATAGATTTTGATAAGTTTCAATCCCTAAAAGGGATTAGAAGGAATTGCAATGAGTGGAGCTGCCGCGATAACTACCTGTCGCTCTCGTTTCAATCCCTAAAAGGGATTAGAAGGAATTGCAATGTTGTTGAGTTCGAGTTGAACGCCGAGGTTTCTTTGGTTTCAATCCCTAAAAGGGATTAGAAGGAATTGCAATGTCAACTGAGACGGCGTTAGCGAGGAAAATATGGGGTTTCAATCCCTAAAAGGGATTAGAAGGAATTGCAATGATAATTTTTACCTGGCTGTAGCTTCGGTGGAGATGTTTCAATCCCTAAAAGGGATTAGAAGGAATTGCAATCCCTGAGAGCGATCGCTATAATTAAGGCATCACACCGTTTCAATCCCTAAAAGGGATTAGAAGGAATTGCAATGGCGGACTTCCGAAAGCCTTGATATATTTAGTTTTCCAGGTGCATTTGCGCGAGGCTGAACTTAATTTAGCATATTGCCCAGAAAAAAGATAGTCCAAATCGCTGAAACCCTTGTGTTATAAGGTGCGCGAGGCTCAAGAACCGTTAAATCAACTCAAATCCTTGCATCTGGGGGCTTCTAGCGGCTACCTCACAATAGCTGAAATCTACACCCACCCCCTCGCGCCAAACAGAGGAAGGGATAACCATCTTCCCTTCCCCCGCAAACAACTCTGGGCTTAGAGTTGCTTCACTTCCGAAACCAGCTTGGCAATCACATCCTTAGCATTACCAAACAGCATCATCGTCTTATCCTTGTAGAACAAGTCATTATCAACCCCGGCAAACCCGGTACTCATGCTGCGCTTCACAACAATCGTGTGTTTTGCCTTGTCTACCTCTAAAATTGGCATTCCGTAGATCGGACTGCTTTTATTGCTCTTAGCCGCAGGGTTCACCACATCATTCGCCCCAATCACCAGTGCCACATCGGTTTGATCGAACTGGGGATTAATGTCATCCATATCATAAAGCTGAGGATAAGGGACATTGGCCTCGGCTAGCAACACGTTCATGTGTCCTGGCATCCGCCCCGCAACTGGGTGAATGGCATACTTGACTTCAACTCCCAAGCGTTCTAATTGATCGGCTAACTCGCGGACGGCGTGCTGCGCTTGGGCAACAGCCATCCCGTAGCCGGGTACAATTACGACTGAACGCGCATAGCCTAACATCATCGCGCTTTCTTCGGAGTCAATGCTGCGAACATTCTGATTGGCAGTGCTACCGCCCGTAGCGGCAGTGCCTTCAGCCGTTCCAAAACCGCTAAACAACACGCTAGGTAGGGTGCGGTTCATGGCTTTGCACATAATCTGAGTCAAAATTAACCCAGATGCGCCCACCAAGGCACCGGAGATAATCAGCACGTTGTTCATTACCACAAATCCGGCGGCACTTGCGGCAACCCCCGATAGGGAGTTCAACAGCGAAACCACCACGGGCATATCGCCCCCGCCGATGGGGATGACGAACAGAATGCCTAAAACTAAGGAAAGGCCGATGATTCCTAAGAATACGGCCGGATTGGGTACAGTAACGAGTAAATAGACACTGGCAACTCCAAAACCCACTAACAGCAGAATATTGAGGGTTTGCTGGAAGGGAAATTTAATCGGGGCCCCACTCATGATGCCTTGCAACTTGGCAAAGGCAACCATACTCCCGGTAAAGGTGACGCCGCCGATGAAGACGCTGAGGATAATGGAAATATTGCTATCGGGTGCGATTCGCGAAGCGATCCCTGCGGGAATCGCACTTGCGTTGGCCAGCAGCCGCCAATATTCTGCGATCGCCACCAGTGCGGAAGCTGCCCCCCCTAGGCCGTTAAACAAGCCCACCATTTGCGGCATAGCCGTCATGGCGACTTTTTGAGCGGCGATCGCCCCAATCAACGAACCGATCGCGATCCCGGCTAAAATCATTTCGTAGTTCAAGACTTGCCGATCGAGCAAGGTGGCAACTACCGCCAACAACATCCCGACAGAAGCCAGTAAATTCCCATTGCGGGCAGTGGCGGGAGAACCCAGTTTTTTCAGCCCAATGATAAATAAGGACGCCGCCACCAAATAGGCGACTTGAATGCCAGTTGGCAGAAATTCACTCATAATGCTCTGTTGAGTTTAATGGGATTAATGCTTTGACAGGTCTGAGAAGCGCGTAACTTAATTTAGGCTTCTTTTTTCTTAAACATTTGCAGCATTCGATCCGTGACCAAGAAGCCACCGACGACGTTAATTGTGGCTAAAATCACTGCCAGCAAACCTAAGATAATACTCAGGTTCCAACTGCGATCGCCCGCAACAATTAACGCCCCGATCACAGAAATTCCCGAAATCGCATTCGCCCCCGACATCAACGGGGTATGGAGGGTTGGGGGCACCTTATTAATCACTTCAAACCCGGTAAACGACGCTAGGACAAACACAAACAAAGCGCCAATTAAACTTTCAGTCATGATCTTCTTCTCGCTCAACACTGCTTGAGATACAGGGGACAGACAATTGAGGGGGGAGGCTTCTCCCTCATCAATAGGGGATTAAGCATTCACCGCCATTTGGTTTAAAGCCTCTTGCACGCGAGCATTGCGAATCTCTCCGCCATGCGTAATACAAGTGCTGCTGGCAATATCATCAGCAAAGTCCAAGTTCAACTCGCCTTCTTTAATCAGGTATTCCAGCAAGGTTGAAA
>JAAHGE010000631.1 GCA_010672635.1 Desertifilum sp. SIO1I2
GGCCTATTCCTCAGCTTGTTAATTCAGCAACTCGATAAACTCACTAAACCCTACAAAGTGGTTCAACCCGTCTAAAACTTTATTAAAGATTAGGACAAACTGAGGCTGTTCTCACTCGCGAGGGCAGCCTTTTTTACGGGCGTTACAATGGGGCAATCCACCCCTAACCCTGATTCGTGCTATGGTTCCACAAATCGCCACAGAATCGATTATCTATCCTGACAGCGACGGTCAACCGATGGCAGACAATACGAAACAGTTTCGCTGGATCGTTGTTATCAAGGAAAACTTAGAATTATTGTTTGCGAATCATCCCGACGTGTTTGTCGCAGGCGATTTGTTATGGTACCCCGTGGAAGGGAATAATAAAATTCGTCAAGCCCCCGATGCAATGGTCGTCTTTGGTAGACCAAAAGGGGATAGAGGTTCCTATCGCCAGTGGAATGAGGAGAATATTGCCCCCCAGGTGGTGTTTGAAATCCTTTCTCCGGGAAATCGCCCGAAAGAAATGATTCAAAAGTTTAAATTCTACGAACGTTATGGGATTGAAGAATATTATCTCTATGACCCAGATGATAATGAACTCAGTGGTTGGTTGCGTTCAGCGTCCGATTTAGAAATGATTGAGACAATGGATAATTGGGTGAGTCCACGTTTAGGGATTCGCTTTCAACTGATGTTGGATACGCTCTTAATTTACCGTCCCGACGGACAACGCTTTCTCACCTTTGTTGAAATTGCTCAATTGCAAGCCCAAGAAACTCGACGCGCCGAACAAGAACGCCAACGTGCCGAACAGGAACGCCAACGCGCTGAACGGGAACAGCGACGCGCCGAACGGTTAGCCGAACAGTTACGGGCGTTAGGCGTTGAACCAGATTTTGAGGAAGACTAAAGTGCGATCGCTACAATAAAAACAACTCGCTCTCAGCCACAAACCCAGCAGCATGGTACAACACCTCAAGCCGAATCCTGCGATTATCTACCCCGACAGCGACGGTCAACCGATGTCAGACAATACCAAACAGTTTCGCTGGATAGTGGTCATTAAAGAAAACTTAGAACTATTATTTGCAGATCGTCTTGATGTGTTTGTTGCAGGCGATTTGTTATGGTATCCCGTGGAAGGCGATAATAAAATCCGCCAAGCCCCTGATGCAATGGTCATTTTTGGCAGACCCAAAGGGGATAGAGGGTCTTACCGCCAATGGGAAGAAGACCAGATTGCACCCCAGGTGGTTTTTGAAATTGTATCTCCAGGCGATCGCCTCCGTAAAATGTTCAACAAATTCAAGTTCTACGAACATTACGGCGTTGAAGAATACTACGTATATGACCCAGATACGAATGAGTTAATTGGCTGGCTGCGTTCGGGTAACGTCTTTGAAGTGGTTGAAGAGATGAACGGTTGGGTGAGTCCTCGCTTAGAGATTCGCTTTCAACTGACCTCTGATACTTTAGAAATCTATCATCCCAACGGACAACGCTTTCTCACCTTTGTAGAAATTGCCCAACTGCGCGAACAGGAAACTCAACGTGCCGAACAGGAACGCCAACGCGCCGAACGAGAACAGCGACGCGCCGAACGACTCGCCGAACAGTTACGCGCCTTGGGAGTCGAACCGGATATGGACGACGAATAACCCTCAAGCTACTGCAAATCTCAACTAGCTAAAAGCCCAGAGAGATTTTAGAATCGGGGAATTACTCTATTTGCCTGTACAAAAAGAAGATGCCAAGACCGACACAAGCGCATATGTCCCGAACCATCGGCAAAAATAAGCCTAGCGGCGTCAAAGATATGACCAAGCGCCAAATGGAATATTACATGGGTGCAAAGCTAATTGAAGTAGGCGTCGATCCTAAATCCGCCATTTATCGCTGGTCTGTAGAAACCCAAAATAACAATGAAGTTTGGACTTACAGCGCCTACTGGGGAAACTCGAAAGAAGAATTATTACAAAAAGAACAAGAAACCTCCAACAACGAGTAAGAAACTGAGAGCGAGGGGTAAGAATTGACGATGCTTACCCCTAAAGCTACTTCGTGCTTTGGAGAATTTTGCTGAAATTGATGTGGACTTGCTGAAGTTATCTATGGCACCTTTAAAGTAGGTAGCTCTAGGCAGTTGTAGATTTATAGGAGGGAGCAGCGTGAGCCTCTTTGGTAAGCTTCGCGGCGAGTTCATTGACATCATCGAATGGCTCGATCCGTCCAACGATACCCTAGCGTATCGGTTTGAGCGCTTTCAGAACGAGATCAAGAATGGCGCAAAACTGACGGTTCGTCCGGGTCAAACGGCGGTTTTTGTCAATGAAGGACAAATTGCTGATGTTTTTGGGCCGGGGATGTACTCGCTGACCACCCAAAACTTACCGATCTTGAGTACGCTGCAAGGATGGCCCTATGGTTTCAACTCGCCATTTAAAGCAGAAGTCTATTTCTTTAATACCAAACAGTTCACTAACCTGAAATGGGGAACCTCTAACCCGATTATGCTGCGCGATGCCGACTTTGGCGTCGTTCGGGTACGGGCTTATGGAAATTACAGCATTCGGATTGTCGATCCGGCGGCTTTGCTGCAAGAATTAGTCAGTACCGATGGGTTATTTCAGGTAGATCGCGTCCAAGATCACCTACGTAATATCATTGTGACAGCGTTTGCCAGTTGGTTAGGGCGATCGCAAATTCCTATTATCGATCTAGCCGCCCACTATAGCGAACTCGGCGAACAAGTCCGCAGCGGCATTCAAGCCGAGATCCAGAATTTAGGAATTGAACTCTCTGGTCTACTGATCGAAAATGTCTCTGTCCCCGAAACCGTAGAACAAGCCCTCGACAAACGCGCCTCAATGGGAGTCTTGGGCAATATGCAACAATACGCCCAATACCAAGCCGCTAACGCGGTTGAACAGTCTGCCCAAAATCCTGGCGGCGGTAATTCTGCCCTAGATTTTGGCGTTGGGATAGCGATGGGGCAACAGTTAGCCAACTCTTTTGGTCAACAAACACCGCAAACGCCACAAACGCCGCAACCCCCCCCACCACCCCCCACCGCCCAATGGTACATGGCGAAAAATAATCAACAACTGGGGCCGTTTAAACAAAACGGAAAAAGACACCGTTGATACCCCAGCACCCCCATTCCCGGAAC
>JAAHGE010000632.1 GCA_010672635.1 Desertifilum sp. SIO1I2
TAAAAACACTGGCTGCATCATCGCCATCCCGCCACCGAAATCGATCCAGATTATCATGATGGCAAGCACCAAAATGTAGTGCTTTGGTATTTCCACTTCATGCAAGAATACTGGTGCTGGATTCGGGCTTTTCAATTAGTGGCATTGTTTTATAGCATTCACTATTTATTCCCTATCCCCCAAGCCAATCTTTATCTGTTTTGGCTCTTACCTTTGTGGCTCAGTTCAACTCAGCTCTTTTACTTTGGCACCTTCCTACCCCATCGCCAACCTGAAGGCGGATACAAAAATGCAAACCGCGCTCAAAGCAGTTCCTTGCCGCTATTTTGGTCATTCCTGACGTGCTATCACTTTGGCTATCACGAAGAACACCATAACTATCCTCAGACTCCCTGGTGGCAACTGCCAAAAGTCCGCCAAATCATTACCCAAAATCCTCGAAACGACTGAGTTCAGCAGCAGCCCGCGCGCGCATCCAAAAAAGATTAACCCATCTTTCAACTGATTTCATGACTCATTTTGGTATTATTTGCCCCCCCTACCCCGGACATATTAACCCCCAATCAGCATTAGGTCGAGAACTGCAAAATCGAGGGCATCGCGTCACCTTTCTGCAAATTCCCGACCTAGAATTGAAAGTGCGATCGCAAGGCGTAGACTTTTACCCCATCGGCGAAACCCTTTATCAACCCGGTTCCCTAGCCACCACCTTCAAGCAACTCGCCCAACTTAGCGAAATCAAAGCCTTAAACTATTCCGTAGACTTCTGCCAACAGATTACAGAAATGATCTGCCAAGATGCGCCGAGAGCGATCGCTACCTTGGGTATTGATGCTTTAATCGTCGATCAACTCGAACCCGTTGGCGAAACCATCGCCCAATCTCTCAATCTTTCCTTCATCTGCGTCTCGTGCGGTCAAGCCATCCACCGTCGCGCCGACGTTCCCCCCTTCTTCACCCCTTGGAGTTACAACGATGACGCCTGGGCAAAAATCCGCAATCAAATCGCCTACACCATCCTAGATTACAGTTGTCGCCCCATCCTCAAAACCATCAACGAGTATCGCCAGCGCTGGAAACTCCCCCCCTACCGCCACATCTACGCCTCCCAAGCCACCCTCGCCCACATCAGCCAGCAGCCGCCCGCCTTTGACTTTCCCATTCCCCACCTCCCCTCTCACTTTCACTATACCGGCCCGCTGCGAAACCCCTCTCCGCAAAACGTTTCCTTTCCCTACGAACGTTTAACCGGACAACCCCTCATTTATGCCTCCTTGGGAAGCGTGCAGAATACCAAAGCCGATCTGTTTGGTGCGATCGCCGAAGCTTGTCGCGGCCTAGACGTACAATTTAATGATTACCCACGGTGGGGGCATGAGCGCAGAAGCTGTCGCCGCCTTACCCGGTTCCCCGTTAGTCGTAGAATACGCCCCCCAACTCGAAGTCTTAGCCAAAGCCAGCTTAACCATCACCCACGGCGGACTCAATACCGTCCTCGACTCCCTCAGCTATGGTATCCCCCTCGTCGCCATCCCCATCACCTTTGAACAACCGGGAACGGGGGCCAGAATTCGCTGGACTCGTACCGGAGAAGTTATCCCCGTCAGCCGTTTAAGTATTTATCGCCTGCGAGAAGCCATTCAACGGGTTCTAACTGAAGAATCTTACAGCCATAACGCCCAAAAAATTCAACGTTCGATCCGCACAGCAGGCGGTGTCAAACGCGCCGCCGATCTAATCGAGCAATCTCTGCAAAGAGGGTGGGGGGATGGGGAGGTGGGGAGATGGGGGGGAAGAGAGGGAATTGGGAGTTATTGGAACGTCTCCTCCCAAATCCGTTTGTCCTAACCGATGCGTCCACTGCTATATCTAGAACAATAGCCGATTGACTTTCATCCCCCCATCTCCACTAAAACAGCCCCAGGAATCTGGTTCCTGGGGCTGTTTGCTAGCTATTCAGGTAGAGGGGAGTTTAACCAAACTTACCGGCTGTCGAAGCAATTAAGAACGCAGCATAGGTGAGGATGTAACCCACGGTGAAGTGAACGACTCCAGTTAACCAACCTTGAACGATGGATAAAGAGACGGGCTTATCTTTCCAGCGAACTAAGTTAGCAAGCGGCGTGCGTTCGTGCGCCCAAACGAGGGTTTCAATTAACTCTTGCCAGTAACCGCGCCAGCTAATCAGGAACATGAACCCAGTGGCCCAAACGAGGTGTCCAAACAGGAACATCCAGGCCCAGACCGAGAGGTTTGTGGTTCCATAGGGGTTGTAACCGTTAATGACCTGGGCGGAGTATAGCCAGAGGTAATCGCGGAACCATCCCATCAGATAGGTGGAGCTTTCGGTAAACTGAGCAACGTTACCTTGCCAAATCCCTAGATGCTTCCAGTGGAAGTAGAAGGTAATCCATCCCAACGTGTTGAGCATCCAAAAGAGAGCGAGGAAGAAAGATTGCTCCCAAGCGGAGGTTTGGCAGGTGCCACCTCGGCCCGGACCGTCGCAGGGGAAGGTGAAACCGAAGTCTTTCTTATCGGGGAACAGCTTGGTTCCCCGCGCATCCAACGCACCTTTAACGCAAATTAAGGTGGTGGTGTGCAGGCCAAGCGCGATCGCATGGTGAACCAGAAAATCGCCAGGGCCAATGGTGAGGAACAACGAGTTCGTTCCACTATTGATGGCATCTAACCAACCGGGCAGCCAAACGTTACCGTAGTTGGGCCAAGCGGTATGGGCGATACTATCGGGATTGGAGAGCAACACATCCATCCCATAGAGGGCCTTACCGTGCGCTGCTTGAATGAATTGAGCAAACACCGGCTCAATCAAAATTTGCTTTTCTGGGGTGCCAAAGGCAACCACAACGTCGTTATGGACGTAAAGCCCTAGGGTATGGAAGCCCAGGAACAGGGACACCCAGCTTAAGTGGGAGATAATCGCTTCTTTATGTTGCAGGACGCGATCTAAAACGTTGCCCTTATTTTGTTCGGGGTCGTAGTCTCGTACCCAGAAGATGGCACTATTGGGACTTAAACGAAAATCGAAAGCTAATAAAGGTATAATTCATGCATGACAAGCATTTCACGTTAAAACTTAGGTCATGAAAGAGACAACACCTGCCGCCATGCCTCCTTGCTTCGAGAGATGGTG
>JAAHGE010000633.1 GCA_010672635.1 Desertifilum sp. SIO1I2
AGTTTAGATGGAAATTAGTAACTTTTTCTTAGCAGGCGGTATTGTCGCCTGGCCGCTGCTGGTATTTTCCATCTAAACTTGTCTCAGGCAATACTCATTAACTAACGAGAAATCATACCGGAAAATTGCTAATGATTAGCAATAAATAAAAAATTTTGTGCGGTCTGCTTTTTGCTCTTAACATAACCCGATTCCGCCCAAGCGGGTAAAGCCACTGGGCGCAAAGCCAAACCGACTCCCATACTCCACAGGGCCGGATTTTGGATTAAAGCTTGTAGCGTGCCTCGAATGGCGCTATATTGCTGCCGACCCAAGTTTTCGCCTAAACGGGCAGCCAGGGCAACTCCTAAGCCATACGCGCCAATGGTCGTACCGAGTAAATCGTAAAGTAGCGCCCAACTAAAATACTCTGGGCCAATTAAAGACAAAATAGTGGGATAGCCGATGTAGCCTGTATTTCCCACCATCACGGCTAACAAAAAGCTGCCTTGGGTGGGTTCGCGCCAATAAGAGTCTGAGGGTTGGAGTTGTTCCGCTTTTAAGCCTAAACCAATCCACATCCAAGCGAGTCCTGCACCGAGTAAGATTGCAATCCAAGCGGTAATGGGGGCGATCGCAATCCAACCCGACAAATCGGTGCGCCGCAAAAAGGCCACAATACTAATGGGGACGCCAATCCAAAACAAAAATTTTCCGAGTCGGTTAGAGTAAACTTTCGGGAGTTTTTTACCGAATAACCATCCCAAGGCCGTCCAGCCAATTAGGGGAACGTAAAGTTGGAAGAGGGAATACACTAAATCGGACATGGGGAAGAAAACTCACAACACCAGCTATAGCAATCTTGATGGCTAAGAGCGGTACAGTAAGAAAACTAAGCTCGAAGTTTTCTCAGTTCCGGATTAGCCTGTGCAGTTATACTACAAAGATTTTTTGATTCGAGATTGGATGGATGGCGATCGCGATGCGGCAGCCGAGGTTATCGGTTCAGTTCTAGCCGAGTATGGTTTAGCCTGGGACCCCACAGGCGCAGATCGCGATGTGCTGGAGGTAGAAACTGCTTATTGGGAGAAAGGGGGCGAGTTTTGGGTGGTGGAGTCGCAAGGCAAGCTGGTGGGAACGGCAGCCTATTATCCGGTAGAACGCGGGGAAGGGGCGGTAGAAGTGCGTAAGATGTACCTGTTACCGGAAGCGCGAGGGCAAGGTTTGGGGCGATTTTTACTGCAAGCGCTGGAAAAGGCGGTCGCAATGCGACAATTTCAACAAATTTATGTAGAAACCGCAAGCGTTCTCAAAGAGGCGGTGCAACTTTACGAACGTTCTGGCTATCAACCTACGACAGGGGTAGAAACGTCTCGGTGCGATCGCATTTATGTTAAGCATCTGTTCCCAAACCCATGATCGATTTTCGCAACACTAACATGGTTTGGGCTTCAATCTTAGCTGAGACGCTACACCGCTTAGGGCTACAAACTGCTATTATCTGTCCCGGATCGCGTTCAACTGCGTTAACTGTTGCGTTTGCTCAACATCAGCAGATTGAGGCAATCTCTATTTTAGATGAGCGTTCTGCTGCATTTTTTGCCTTGGGAGTTGCCAAACGGACGGGGTTGCCTGTCGTGTTAGTCTGTACGTCGGGAACGGCTGGCGCTAACTTTTATCCGGCTGTCATTGAAGCGAAGGAAAGCCGAATTCCCCTCTTGATTTTAACGGCCGATCGTCCGCCGGAGATGCGGGAATGTCATTCTGGGCAAACTATCGATCAGGTGAAACTGTATGGAACCTATCCGAACTGGCAAGTTGAGTTAGCCGTTCCTGCATTAGAGATGGGAATGTTGGGATATCTGCGTCAGACGGTGATGCAAGCTTGGGAGCGATCGCGCTTTCCGACTCCTGGCCCGGTTCATCTTAACTTACCGTTTCGCGATCCGCTAGCCCCGATTCCCCAAGCGGAGGCGATCGCGCTAGCAGCGGAGTTTCCCACGGATTTATTTTTTTCTGGGGTTAAAAATCCACCCATTCACCCCCCCATTCCCCACATTCCCTTAGCTGAGTGGCAAAGTTGCCCTAATGGGTTAATGATTGCAGGGACGGTACAGCCTGAGAATCCCGAACAGTATTGTAGAGCGATCGCGCATTTGGCAAAAGCATTAGGCTGGCCGGTGTTAGCCGATGGACTTTCCCCCATTCGCAACTACGCCCACCTCAACCCGAATCTAATCGCCACCTACGATATCATCTTAAGGAACGCGAACCTAGCCGATGCGTTAATTCCCGATCGGATCGTGCAAATTGGCGAACTTCCCACCAGCAAAGAATTGCGGAACTGGCTAACGCGCTTTCAGGTTCCGGTAGAGATTATTGAACCCTCCCCCCACAATGTCGATCCGCTACATCGCCTGAGCATTCATCACCGTTTTCGGGTAGAAAGCCTGCTAGGGTTGGAGTTTCCCGTGAGTGTAAAGAGCGAGTATTGTCAGAGGTGGCAAAAGTGCGATCGCCACATTCAACAAACCCTCAACCTAGAACTCAGCAACCTAGAACCCCTCTTTGAAGGTAAAATCGCCTGGTTGCTTCCCCAACTCCTACCCCAATCCACCCCCATCTTCATCGCCAATAGTATGCCCGTCCGCGATGTAGAATTTTTCTGGATGCCCAACTCCTCAAAAATTCAACCCTTTTTCAATCGCGGCGCAAACGGCATTGATGGCACCCTCTCCACCGCTTTAGGCATCGCCCACAATCATCAAAGTAGCCTCATGCTAACGGGAGATTTAGCCCTATTACACGATACCAACGGCTTCCTCTTCCAAAATAAACTGATCGGACATCTCACCATTATCCTCATTAACAATCACGGCGGCGGAATTTTTGAAAACCTCCCCATCTCCCAATTCAATCCACCCTTTGAAGAATTCTTCGCCACTCCCCAAAAGGTCAACTTCACACAACTCTGTGCTGCCTATAATATCAACTACGAGTTAATTCAATCTTGGCAACAACTCCACCAGTGCTTGCACGTCTTACCCAAGCACGGAATTCGCCTCTTAGAAATTCCCACTAACCGCAAAGCCGATGCCAAATGGCGACAGGAGATTTTAGGTGATTTAGCCAACAAATTCAGACTTTAACTTGCTAATCTCTATCCTCAAGC
>JAAHGE010000634.1 GCA_010672635.1 Desertifilum sp. SIO1I2
CTTCAGTAACCCTCGTTTCTGTCTCTACAGTGGGTTATTTTTGTTGGAACTGGCCAGACTGGTTGAGTTTTTGCAGCAATGTTCTCGCCCTCCACATGGTTGGGACAGTCATTCATGATGCCTCTCATCATGCTGCCCATCGCAACCGCATGATTAATGCCATTCTGGGGCATGGTAGCGCGTTAATGCTGGGGTTTGCTTTCCCGGTGTTTACGCGGGTTCATATGCAGCATCACGCCAATGTCAACGATCCGGAAAACGATCCGGATCACTTTGTTTCAACGGCGGGTCCTTTATGGCTGATTAATGCTCGATTTTTCTATCACGAAATTTTCTTCTTTAAACGGCGGCTGTGGCGCAAGTATGAATTATTGGAATGGTTTCTGAGCCGTTTAATTGTCGTTGCTATTGTTTGGTTTGCGATCCAGCACGAGTGTTTGGGCTATGTGATGAATTTTTGGTTTGTCCCGGCGGGCGTGGTTGGGCTAGCGTTGGGCTTATTTTTTGATTATCTGCCCCATCGTCCCTTTGTGGAGCGCGATCGCTGGTTAAATGCCAGAGTTTACCCCAGTCGCATCCTGAACCTGTTGATTGGCGGGCAAAATTATCACCTCATTCATCATCTGTGGCCTTCCATTCCCTGGTATCGCTATCAAGCCGCCTACGAAGCCACTAAACATTTATTAGATGAGAAGGGTTCGCCCCAGTCGTTGGGTTTATTAGAAAAAACAGAATTTTGGAGTTTTCTTTACGACGTGTTTATTGGAATTCGCTTCCACCGTCGTCCTCAACCCCTTGTCGAAAGTGCGATTGCCCTTTCTTTAGACGAAAAAACTGAAGAGCAAAACCTTCCTACATCTGTCACCTAACTTTTGGTGAGGGTAAAGTCAAAATTTCCTTTATAGGTGTCGCCATAACGTGCAGGAAAAGCTGAGTGGTTTTTGACACCGCTGCTTGGCGTGCAAGCTAAAGCACTGGCTATCGAGCAGGCTGTCTGCTCGATAGATTGGCTTTGCCTATCGTTCCTCAAGGTAATCCCTATATCACAACTTGGAGAATGGATTGACATTTATCTTGGCAATTGTTACTATTCTTTACATAAGGAAACAAAGCGAAATAAAACGGAGTGCCAAAGATGTACACTACCACCAACAACGAAGGAATGTTGAACAACTACGCCGCCGAACCTGAGCTTTACTACGCAGAGTATCCTTCCGTCGAACAGCAGCAACGCTACATGCTCCAAGGCGCGATCGCAGTATTATTAGTCGGTTTCTTACTGTTAACCAGTTTTGCCGTCAGCTAAGTGTTTTATTCCGTCATCAACCTCAAGTCTCGTTGCATCATGCATAGTGGGATTTACCCAACCTGAACGCAAAAACAGGTTGGGTTTTGCTTGTTGGGGACTTGTTAGTCTGGGATTTTGTGAATTTTCAGGAAATTAGTACCGCCTGCGATACTCATGGGGATACCGCCCATAACTAAAATGCGATCGCCCTTCATCGCCAAATTCCGTTCCAGCAAACAGGCTTCGGCTTGCTTAATCACATCCTCAAACGAAGTCACCTCATAATCAATCCACAAAGGCTTCACCCCCCAAATCAGGTTTAAGCGGTGATAGACTTTAATATTCGGCGTTAGCGCCACCACGGGCACCTTCGGGCGTTCCCCAGAAGCCAGCATCGCGCTGTAGCCGCTACTGGTAAACGCCACGATACAGCGCAAATTCACAATTTTGTCAATCACATTTAACGCTTCGCTGATCGCATGGGTTTCATCCGTATCGGCGGGTGGCAGATTATCGAACACCACATCCTTTTCCACCTCCGATGCAATTCGCGCCATAATTTCCACCGCCTGCACCGGATAAGCCCCCACCGCCGACTCTCCCGACAGCATCACCGCATCGGTTCCATCCACAATCGCGTTCGCCACATCACTCGCCTCAGCCCGCGTGGGGCGGGGATTGTGAATCATGCTTTCTAGCATCTGAGTAGCCGTAATTACGGGTAAACCGCGATGATTGCAGCGGCGGATAATATGCTTTTGAATCATCGGCACCTTTTCAGGGCGTACCTCTACCCCCAAATCGCCTCTAGCCACCATCACCCCATCGCACTCATCGAGGATTGCTTCTAAATTTTCAATCGCCTGGGGTTTTTCCAACTTGGCAATTACGGGCAAATCTGCATTGTGTTGGGCGAGTAAAGCTTTGAGAGAACGAATATCTTCCGCCGAACGAATAAAACTGAGGGAAACCCAATCCACCCCTTGAGAAATCCCAAACTCCAAATCCTGCTTATCCTTATCCGTCAGCGAGGGAAGGCGCAAGTTGAGGTTGGGCAAATTCACCCCCTTGCGACTTTTCAGGGTACCGCCTTTGAGAATTTGGCATTGAACCGCATTCCCCTGAACCGATTGCACCACCAGTTCCAGCAAACCATCATCTAACATGATTTGCGTCCCCGGTTTGGCTTCCTCTGCCAGATAAGGATAATCAATCGAAACAGTATCGGGGCTTTCGTCATATTCATCGATAGGGACTAAAGTCAAGAATTCACCTTCGATTAACTCAACCTCGTCTTTCGGTAACTGTCCAACCCGAATTTTCGGCCCTTGTAAGTCTTGCAAAATGGTAATCGGGGTATCTAACTCGCGAGAAACGGCGCGAATCAGAGAAACCGTTTTTGCATGATCCTCATAACTCCCGTGGGAAAAGTTAAGGCGGGCGACACTCATCCCCGCTTCTACCATACGCTTGAGGACTTCAGGCGACCGACTTGCAGGGCCTAGGGTCGCAACAATTTTAGTACGGTGATTTGATGAAATCATAGTTCGCTCTCTCTAAGTGCTGAGTGCAAAGTGCTTTTTCTAAGTGCAAAGTGCTGAGTGCTGAGTGCTGAGTGGGGAAGATGGTGGGGGATGGGGAGATGGGGAGGTGGGGGGAAGAGAGTAGCGAGTAGCGTAGCTTGCACGCCAAGTAGTGGCGTTCCGAGTGGGAAAACAGTGCTTTGCTCTGGAGTGCTGTTGCGCGGTTCTTGGTGCATAGCAGTGTGCTAAGTCAAAAAACAGTCCGGTTAATTCTTTTAGCCATTCAGCTTGTCCTCAGTGTTATAGCTACAGCTATATCGAGAACAATAGCCGA
>JAAHGE010000635.1 GCA_010672635.1 Desertifilum sp. SIO1I2
CGTCATCGTCTCCTTGGCTGCCCCAAAATCGATTAACACTGGTTGGCAAGCGTCTTGACGCAGAATAATATTATTTGGCTTAATATCGCGATGAATCACCCCGCGTGCGTGGATATAGGCTAAAACCGATAGCAAACTGGTTAAGAGTTGGCGAACTTCAGTAGCGGTTGCGATCGCCACAGCATTCAGCGTCGTCCCCCGAATATACTCTTGTACCAGGTAAAAACGCCCCCCCTCCGCAAAATAAGCATACAACTGGGGAATCTGTGGATGTCCTTCCCCTAACTGTTCTAGAATCACCGCCTCTCGCTGAAAGCGAGACTCAATCAACTGCTGTGCGTCTAGATTTGTTTGAATCGGCTTAAGCTGCTTAATGACACACAGGCGACGCGAGGGTAAATAGCTATCCTCCGCCAGAAACGTTTCGCCAAACCCACCTGCGGCTAACTTCCGAACAATATGATAGCGATTATTTAAGCATCCAGATGTCATATCAGCGCCAGCATCAGATCCTCTGAAACGATTGTCCGCATTCTCAGCTAACCATTCCAACCCGTGGGAGTGATGCACCCTATAGGTTCAAGCTATCGTCGGACTTGATGTAACTTGCCATCGCGAATTTGCACCACCGGACGATCCGCCATTCTCACCAAGCGGTCATCATGGGTAGTCACAATCACTGTAATCCCAAAACTGTTTAACTTCTGAAAAATCTTCATCACCTGAAGTGCATTGTCAGGATCGAGATTTCCCGTCGGTTCATCAGCTAGCAATAAAGGAGGCATTCCCACAATTGCCCTCGCTAAACTCACCCGTTGCTGTTCTCCACCCGATAGCTGCGTGGGAAAACAATCAGCTTTATGAGCTAGTCCCACCATTTTCAGCGTTGGTGTTAAACGGCGCTGTACCTCTTGATGCGAATATCCCTGCGCCCACAACACAAAAGCCACATTTTCTGCCACGGTTTTGCGCGGAATTAGCTTATAGTCTTGGAAAACGACACCAATCCGTCGGCGCAATTGAGATAAGCGATCGCCCCGCAGCTTCCCCACATCAACTCCGTGAACCCGTACCTCACCCAGGGAAGCCCGTTCCTCACCATACAGCAATTTTAACAGCGTCGATTTACCCGCACCACTAGGGCCGGTAATAAACAAAAAGCCCTTACGCTTGATTTTGAGATTTACCCCATCTAAAGCAAGACTTTGATTGCTATAAGTCTTAGTAACGCCCCGTAACTCAACGATCGCATCGCTTTGGCTAGCATCGGTTGGAGATTGAGATTCTCCAGGGCGATCCGCAATTCCCGTAGGAATTTCTTCGCGCACCGCAGTTTGCGAAAACTCAAGCACTTTCACGCCCGTACACTCCTCACAAGGTACTGTTGAGTGTCCACTATCAACTGTTAAGGGTTAACTGTCAACTAGTTGGATCGAAGCGGGGAGATGGGGAGATGGGGAGATGGGGGGAAGAAGAGGTAGGAAAACTTGGTAATTATTAACTCAGCACATTGCTACGCGGAAGCTGACGCAACAGCCTGATTGACTGACACTCGCTGCTGAAAGTCCTATGCTGTCGTAGACTGGGTTAGCGTTAGCGTAACCTAACAGCAGTCGGGGTTGTGTTGGGTTTCGTACCTCAACCCAACCTACGCAACTGGACGGAATTTCGCACAACAGCACTTTCCACTCAGCACTGCTTTCCCCCCATCTCCCCATCCCCCCATCTCCCCATCCTTTTCCCCTCTCGGAACTCGGAACTCAGAACTCACTCAGCACTCAGTTAAGCACTCCACAACGCCCGCCAAGCGAACTGGGGTAGGGCTAACATTCGCCGCCAGCGATGGGGTTCTTGATAGAGGCGATACATCCATTCCAAATGATTTTCGCGCAGCCAAACGGGGGCGCGTTCTTTGTTTCCCGCCCAAATATCTAAACTCCCTCCGACGCCAACCCACACGGACTCAGGACAAAGGTGACGATGTTGGAGAATCCATAATTCTTGACGGGGAACGCCTAAGCCTACACAAATGATGCGGGGTTGGGTGGCTTTGAGGGTGGCGAGGAGTTCTTCTTCTTCTTGAGGTGAAAGATAGCCGTGTTGAGTTCCTGCAAACTGAATTCCCGGAACCCGTTGTTGCCAAGTGACAGCAGCTTGCTGGGCGACACCGGGCGCACCTCCGTAAAAAAATACAGACCACGGGGACTGCGAAGAACTTTCGCTAGAGGGATTATTGAGCGATCGCAATAAAAGAGACTCTACCAGTTCAATTCCCGGACAGCGTTGGGTGACTTTTCCTCGCAGACGCAGGTACAGCACAACGCCGGAACCATCGGGAACCACCAAGTCTGCTTGGTAAATCGCTTCTGCTAAAGCTGGGTTTTGTTCTGCTTGGATCGCCATTTCCGCATTCAGCGTGACGACATGAACGCCAATGTGTTGGTGCAAACAGGAGAGCAACCAGCTTGAATAGTCTTCTAAAAGATGCACTGGCAGCCCTAGCACTGAAAACGGTTTGGGCATCTCAGACATAATTCCGCTTTGGCACAGCTTCATTTTTCCCCATTATGGCGGCAAGACACGCAAAAAGTGTTTCTCGCAACTGACCGGGACAAGTCCTGTATTGCGAGAAATACTCGATCACGCAATGGATTCTAGCATTTCTGTTTATCCGTTTGATAGATGGGAGAACCGAGGAGGCGCGATCGCGATTTCCTGAATGATGATTGCAGGGTTCTGGGAGTTGCTCGTTCTAACCTGGACTATCGATTGACTGAGGGCTAACTTTAGGCAGAGATAAAGGTTGAGCGAACAGGTTTGTCTGTGATGTTAACGGCTCAATGGGGTCTTTTTATCAATGCGATTTCCGGTAAAAATAACTCGTTTAGATGTAGAAAATGGGTTATTTTTAGACCCGACAATCTCAGTTATCGACAAGGCTTCTAAGCAGCCCGTTTGAGCGAACCATCGGCATAAAGTTCAAGGGGGACGAGTTCAACTTTACCGTTGACGACGACTTTTGAGTAAACGATGCGGACGAGGGGAGATTGGTTTTGATTGTAGCGGCGAGACATGATATTCACCTCATTGCTGACCTGATTGTGAAGGGGAATTGCTTGAGGATGCGATCGCAATTTAGTTCAA
>JAAHGE010000636.1 GCA_010672635.1 Desertifilum sp. SIO1I2
TGGACCCGGAACGACAAAATCTAGCGCCCGCAGCACCTTCACGGTAATGTTATCGTTGGGGAGGCGTTCCATTAAGCTGACGATCGATTCGCTCATGCGTCACTCTCTCAAGTTGGTATCTCTCTATTGTCACTACTGGGCTAGGGGCGATCGCCATTTGTCCAATTTTTCTTAAGCTGTCATCGTTGCAACCGATACAATAGCGATGAACTCAGTTTGTTAATCCCTTCCGTTGAATCTATGGCAGGACACAGTAAGTGGGCGAATATTAAACGTCAAAAAGAACGAGTGGATGCGAAAAAAGGCAAAACCTTTACCAAGATTTCGCGGGAAATTATCGTCGCCGCCCGCAGTGGGAGCGATCCGGCGGGGAATTTTCAGTTGCGAACGGCGATTGAAAAAGCTAAAGCCGCAGGTATCCCCAATGACAATATCGACAGGGCGATCGCTAAAGGGGCAGGCACTTGGGGGGGAGAGGGCAACCAATATGAAGCAATTCGCTACGAAGGTTATGGGCCGGGGGGTGTGGCGATCCTGGTTGAAGCCCTAACCGATAACCGCAACCGCACCGCCGCTGATTTACGCGCCGCCTTCAGCAAACAGGGCGGAAATTTGGGCGAGACGGGGTGTGTCAGTTGGATGTTCGATCAAAAGGGAGTGGTACGCGTTGGCGGTTCCCTGGATGAGGAAGCCTTGCTGGAGGCTTCTTTAGAAGGGGGGGCCGAGACTTACGAAATCTCGGAAGAAGAAGATGGCCCAGTCGCAGAGGTGTTTGCAGAGGTGACGAATCTGCAAAACCTCAGCCAAACCTTACAGGACAGCGGGTTTGAGGTGTTGGAGTCTGAGTTGCGCTGGATTCCCAATAATACGGTAGAAGTGACGGATTTTGACCAGGCGCGATCGCTTCTCAAGTTGATTGATGCTTTAGAAGATTTAGATGATGTCCAAAATGTGACGCCGAATTTTGAAATGGCTGATGAAGTGATGTCTCTGAGTATTGCTTAGGACTGTAGAAGCAGTTGTCGCTCTCCTTGGAACGCCCACACCGGATCGCCTAGCGGTTGGTGCGGGTTCGTTCGCGTCTGGAGATCGGATTTTGTTGAAGTTGACAAGCGCGATCGCTCTCCTTTGAGGGCTGCAAAGCATCTATCCTGCGGGAGATTATGAAAAAAAACGAAGTCCGATTTAATAGGGTATACCCTTTCAGGGGTGAGTTCAGACCGGGCCAAATCTGTACTCAGCCTGACGGTTGAAAGCGAACTGTTCTTTCTCGAATACCCGGATCGACGGAACCTGCAACTGCCCCAAACCAGCGAGCAACATCACTTATGAAGGGCACCTCAGCCAAACTAGAACCCCAGCAACGCCAAACCGTCCAATTTGCCCTTAGCCAAGCTACCCTCAGTCAGATTGAAGCTGAAGCTTGTCGTCGGGGTCTTTCAGCCTCCGAGACGCTCGAACGTGTAGTTTTGTCTTACTTTGAGCAGCAACCCCAGACGGAACTCAGCCAGCAACTTCAGAACGCTCAACAACAAATCGCTCAACAGCAACACGCTTTAGAAGAACTGCAACTCACCCAAAGCCTGCAAGCTCAAATGGAGCAAGAAAGCCTGAAAACCCAAGCCGAACTCCTCGCACTGCTCGATACCCTATTGACGGCGGCTCCCGTGGGGATGTGCTTTATGGATACCCAATTGCGCTTTGTTCGGATCAATCCCATGCTGGCGGCGCTGAATGGTTTACCCAGGGAAGCGCATCTTGGGCAGAAGTTTCCTGAACTTTTCCCAGAAATGGCAGAACGCTTTGCCCCCATTATCGAGCAGGTGCTGTCCACAGGCGAACCCATTCTCAATTTAGAACTTTCAGGGATGGCTCCTGGATCGAGCGAACCCGGTTATTGGCTGGCGAATTACTACCCCGTACGCGACGAGCAGGGACAAGTCCTAGGCGTCGGATTAATTTTAGCCGACATCACCGAACAACAAAGGGCGCTGCGCGATCGCAAGCAACTACTACACCGCGAACAGGCACTCCGAACAGAAGCCGATCTGATCCGGCGTCAGCTCACCACCCTGTTTGAAACGTCCCCGGTGGGAATGGCGTTTCTCGACCGCCAGCAGCGCTTTGTCGCCATTAACGAAGCCCTAGCCGAAATCAATGGCTTGAGCCGCGAACAGCATTTAAATCGCACCATTGCTGAGTTATTTGGCGAATCCGATCCCAATCTGGTGCAACTGTTTGAGCAGATTTACGCGACGGGCGCACCGTTTATTTCGCCTCAACATCCGGTGAGCGTTCCCGGTCGTCAAGACCGCTGTCCCGGTTACTATAACGTTTACTATCTGCCCAACATCACGCGGGAAGGAGACGTGGAAGGCGTGGTGGTTTATGTGGTGGATGTTACCGCTCGCGTCCGTCTCGAACGAGGACAGCATTTTCTCTCCCAAGCGAGTGCAGTTCTAGCCTCTTCCCTCGATTATCAAACCACCTTAGAACAAGTGGCTCGCCTCGCCGTCCCCAATTTAGCTGACTGGTGCGTCGTCCATGTGGTTGAGGAAAATGGCTCGATTTCTCAATTGGCAGTGGCTCACGTCGATCCGGCGAAAATGGAGTGGGCGAGAACCATTCAACAAAAATATCCCCTGAATCTCGACGAACCGCGAGGCGCGGCTTATACTCTGCGAACCGGGAAATCCGATCTGATCGCAGAGATTCCCGATGAAATTCTCGTAGAGGCTGCCCGCTCTCCCGAACACCTGGAAATGCTGCGAGAGGTGGGCTTCTATGCCATCATGACGGTGGCGATGAAAGCACAGGATCGGATTTTAGGGGTCATTTCTTTTGTCTCTGCTGAGTCTAGACGCCGTTACGATGCAATGGATCTGCGTTTTGCTGAAGAGTTAGCCAGTCGAGCCGCCCTAGCGGTGGATAATGCCCGACTTTACAGCCTCGCCCAACAGCAGCGGGTTTTAGCCGAACAAGCCAATCGAATTAAGGATGAATTTCTGGCCGTACTTTCCCACGAGTTACGCACCCCCCTCAACCCAATTTTAGGGTGGACAAAATTACTGCGATCGCAACCGTTTCAGCCCGAAAAGGCCGATCGAGCTTTGGAAACGATCGAACGCAATGTCAAGCTG
>JAAHGE010000637.1 GCA_010672635.1 Desertifilum sp. SIO1I2
TCTTGATGATCGATTAACCACTGACCGTTTTGGTAAGAATAGACATAGGAATAGCGAGCAACCGCCGTGGTTGTTTTCCCTTGTTCGTCCTGTAAGGTAAACGTATAAATTCCTACATCAGAGGCTTGGTTGCAACCCAATTTAATGGTTCTTTCGTTAATCGTACCTTGAGGCTTTTTATGCAAGAAATGAACAAAATAATCTGCAATTTCGTCTGGTGTGTTACGTGGAGTATTAGAAAGTGTGGGTAACAAAACGGCTGTTGGCGAGTAATTGGCAGCAACTCGCGTCGGATCTAGCGTAGCCAAAGAAGTATTCCAACGATCGAATAAAGCTGCAATCTCTTGTTCGCTAGTGTCAACACAGGTGGTGACTTCACTAGCAAGGGCCCGAACAGATGAGGCTGTTGTCAAGAAACCCACAGATAGGGTCGCAAAAAGAGCGTTTCGTAACATTACGTCTAGAAAGTAGTAAATAGTAGCGTATTGAGTATCCCATGAAGGGATCGCCGAGATAATTAGACAAGAGTCTATGGATACCATCAGTTTATCTCTAGGGCATCGCCCTTACCTCGCCTAAGCGCGATCGCCTTTTGCCGTAGTTTAAGAAACCCGGTTTCTGGGTAGAGTTGGGGCGAACATTTCTACTTCCCACCGAGATTAAGGAAAGAAACCCAGTTTCTGGGTTGGGGATAAAATAGGCTGTAAGTGGGGGATTTTTTTAATATGCCACGTCGCCAAATTAGTTTTCAGCCTGGTAGCTACTACCATATTTATAACCGAGGTCATAATCGCCAGATTATCTTTTTCGAGCGAGATAATTATATTCATTTTTTACGAAAACTCAGAAAGTATTTGATTGAAAATAATGCTGCTGACGCGATCGCTTATTACTTGATGCCCAATCACTATTATTTGTTAGTGTATTTGAAAGTAGATGGCTTTTCCAACTTGATGCAGGCGTTTACCCTGGTCGTATGCCAAGGCGATTAATAAACGTTATCAGAGAGTTAGAACGCTATTTCAGGGACGTTTTCAGGCGATTCATATAGATCGAGATGAATACTTACTCTACCTGACTCGTTATATTCACTTCAACCTAGTCAAGGCAAATTTAGTTGAAAAACTAGAAGACTGGGAGTTCTCTAGCTATCAAGACTATATTAACTTGCGCCGAGATAGCTTACCTAAATTCGATAGAGTGCGATCGCACTTTGATTCTGTAGAGGATTATCGTGATTTTGTGGAAGATTCAACAAAAAATCTATCCATTCAGCATTTAACCTTTGATGAATAGGATACGCTCAAGAAAACGGGTTTCTGTCCCAAATCTCGGAGGAAACAGAAATTCTGCTAAAAACCCAATTTCTGGGGGCGGGGTTACTATCTCCCGACTAATGCCCCTTGCGATCGCACTCCAAAGTTCGCTACGATAGAATGCTTTTGAATAAAACTTCTGACTCTAGTTCTCTAACCGTCATGGCAAAACGCATTCAGTTAGTCCTCAACCAGGACGTTAACAAATTGGGCAGATCCGGCGATCTCGTAGAAGTGGCCCCCGGCTATGCTCGCAACTACCTGCTTCCCAAAGGCTTAGGCGTACGTGCAACCCCCGGTATCCTCAAACAAGTAGAACGCCGTCGCGAAATCGAACGCCAACGCCTCGCCGAACTCAAAGAACAATCTCTGAAAATCAAAGAAGCCCTGGAAAAAGTGGCTAGCTACACCGTTCGCAAGCAAGTGGGCGAAAACGAAGCCATCTTTGGAACCGTCACCGATCGCGATGTGGCTGAAGTTCTCCAACAAACCACCGGGCATGAAATCGATCGTCGCGGCATCACCTTACCCGATATTGGTAAGCTAGGGACATACAAAGCTGACGTGAAACTGCATCCTGAAGTGACTGCAATCGTAAACATTGAAGTAGCCTCCCTGTAAGAGGTTGGGTGAACCCCTTTGGTTGACGAACCCCGATTTCAAGCCAGTGGCGATCGCCTCCCTCCCCAAAACATTGAGGCGGAGGAATCGATTCTCGGTGGAATTTTACTCGATCCCGAAGCATTAGGACGAGTAGCCGACACTCTCCGACCCGAAGCGTTTTCGATCGAATCTCATCAGACGATTTATCGGGCGGCGATCGCCCTGCAAAGTCAGGGAAAACCCACAGATTTGATGACTCTCACCAGTTGGTTAGCCGATCGCGACTTACTCGAACGCGTAGGCGGCCAGATGAAACTGGCGCAACTGGTAGACCGCACCGTCAGCGCCGTTAATATTGACCAATATGCGGCTTTAGTTATTGACAAGTATGTCCGCCGCAAGCTGATTACCGCCGGACATGAAGTGATTCAACTCGGCTACGAAACCGCCACAGAACTCGAAACCGTTCTCGATCGCGCCGAGCAAATCATCTTCAACCTCACCCAAACGCGCCCGCAACAGGGTCTAATTCCCATTGCAGACACCCTGATTCAAACTTTTGCCGATATTGAAAGTCACAACCAAGGCACCGCTCTACCGGGCATAGAATGCGGCTTTTATGACCTCGATGCCATGACCGGGGGGTTTCAACGTTCTGACCTGGTAATCGTAGCAGGTCGCCCGTCAATGGGGAAATGCTGTGCTTACGATACAACCATCTTGCTAGCCGATGGTAGTCTCAGCACGATTCAAGAGATTTACCAATCTCAAAACTGTCAATTACTGACCCTCGGATCGAATTGGCAATTTCAGCTTGCTCAACCTTCCGCTTTTGTGGACGATGGCATTAAACCTGTATTTCGCGTTACCACTAAACTAGGTCGATTTGTAGAAACAACCTTAACTCATCCCTATTTAACTTTAAAGGGCTGGCGACCTTTAAGCGAGTTAAAACCTGGTCAAAAAATCGCCATTCCCCGTCAGCTAGGCGTCTTCGGGACAGAAACGCTACCCGAATATCAAGTTAAATTACTCGCTTATTTTCTGGGAGAAGAGTTTAGTAATGCAGATTCAGATGCTCATCAGAAGTCTATTCCTGATATTATCTTTCGATTGGATAAATCCTCAATCGCTTTATTGATTAATCGCTTATTTGCTACCGATGGATGGGCAACACTGTTAAGTAGCGGTCAATCCCAGTTAGGCTATTG
>JAAHGE010000638.1 GCA_010672635.1 Desertifilum sp. SIO1I2
CCTGACCACCATCTTCTCATTTAGCGTGATGGCGATCGCCCTTTTCGCCATCCAATTCTTCTCCCGCCGCCAGCAGCAGTAAACTTCAGAGCTAGTGTGCGGGAAAGGACAACCTTACGAACAACTGCGTCTCCATTGGGAAATCGAAACCAAACGGTCTGAAGTTGCATCCCACAGAAGGAATTGGGAACACTCCAGCAGATTTCCCATTCGGAGAGTCTTGACATCCGAAAGCAGATGACTATTTTCATGATGACAAGCGACGAGATGATAATTGGGAATTCTCTCGCAGAGATGATGAATGTTGTGATAGCCAATATCTGCCGTAAACCACCGGAGGATGGCGGGTAATTCTAAATAACTGCTGCCCTCAACTGCACCAAGAACATAGTCCCAGCCTGCGGTTTTGTGAGCATAAGCACCCTCAAAAATATGCTGCACAAAAAAGATCCAGATGAAAATCGTCGCCGAACAACTGAGCGTAATGGAGTAAATACTCCAAAACAGCCCAACTCCCCATAAATGGCTCAGAAAAATCCAACCGCCAACCACACAAATGTTGTTAAATAGTAAATCCCAAAATTCAGCAGCCGACTGCCAATACTTTGACGGATAGGTAGATAGTCTGTGCGTTAAGTTAAACCCTGAACCTTGTTTCAAATCTGTGAATCCATGATGGATGAAATCATAAACTCCCAGGATTAAAATGAGCCTGGGCTTGATGACCAGATAGAAAAAACCGCCGGGAATCGCCATTAATGGGTGTCGCAAGGCTTCATACAGCCTTTGATTGAACGGATCGAGCTGAGAAAACTCCTCGGTAGATAAGAAATCTGCAACGCCCCGATATCGCTCCCAGTCGCCATTGGTTTTGTGATGGTAGGCATGATCTCTTGACCACCCATATTGGGGAATGGCGTTGATGATACCCAGCAGGAATCCCATGATTCGGTTCATTCGTTTTGAGCGAAACAGAGAATAATGTCCGCAATCATGCATCAAAGAAAAACAGCGAAGGGAGAAGAGAACCATCAGAGCAACGATCGGGGGTAAAAGCCACAGGGATATAGAGGCTGCTTTTACAGCCAAAATCCATAACAGAACATAAGGTACAACAGTATTGAGAATTTGATAGGTGGCTCGCCGGTTACTGCTGTTGATGTAGGGAGTCAAAACAAAGTCAGACTTTTTGAGCGGATGCGGTGGTTTAAGTTGAGGGGAAGATGAACATTTTACACAGGGATCAACCGATGTCGGGATCTGTCCAGCGCGATGCAGATAATACTTGAGCATAATGGGTTTCAACTCAGTGATAGGTTGGGATTGATTGTGCTGGAGAGTTGTCGTTCCAAGATACGCTTCGCGATCGCGGCACAAAATGAGTTTTGAACATTTCGCCGGCAATGCCAATCCCTGGAGAATTGGTGCTGCAAACGATCGCACCCCGTTCACCACTTAGATGCCCAGCCCAAGCATTATAGCCGAGTACCAACAAATTTGTGGCAATAAACTCTTGCTGCCAGTCCATCGGCTCAGATCGGACTGTATACTCTGCAATGTCACTGTTCCAGCATTGGCGATCGCCACATCGCAGACCATCATACCCCGTCCCTGAGTGGTCAATCCCTGCCATGCAGCATGACCTATCGGTAACAGGTTTTCTCGGATGAATAGATTTTGCCAATAGCCGCAATAGCCCTGCCACAGGTCATTATTGGGTCGCATAGTTCTCCTTTTACACTTGTTGTGCTGCTGCCACCCTGTTTTTTAGAACCGGAATCGTCGCTAGCAGCAGACTCAGTACAATAAAAAACTGAGTTCCCATTTTTAATTCTCCATGACACTGCCGACGGTTATTCTTCCCGGTTACTTTGCAGGGGCGGTTGCTTACCGCCAAATGGCACAATATCTAGAATCGCAAGGCTTCCCGACAGTAGTAGTTCCCCTGCGTCGCCGCGACTGGTTCCCCACAGTCGGCGGGCGTTCAATGGTACCCATCCTCCGCTATCTCGATCGCACCGTCAAGCAATTAATGGCAGAATACGATGTACCCAAAGTCAACTTAATCGGCCATTCCGCAGGCGGTTGGATAGCCAGAATCTATTTAGGCGAAAAACCCTATTGCATCCACAACGATGTCACCGAAGATGCTGGCTTGTGGGATGCGCGTCAAAAAGTCGCCACCCTCGTCACCTTGGGAACCCCCCATGTTAGCCAAGAACGGTGGACGAAACGCAATCTAGATTTTGTCAAAAACAACTACCCAGGCGCATTCTATCCCGATGTCCGCTATATTTGCATTGCCGGAAAAGCCATCTTTGGACAAAGACGCAACTGGTTTGTTTACAGCAGCTATCGCCTTACTTGTGGCGTGGGTGACGTTTGGGGCGATGGCATTACCCCAGTAGAAGCCGCCCATTTAGAAGGCGCAGAAAATATTACCCTTGATGGCGTTTGGCATTCTCCCAGCAACCCCGGATCGTGGTATGGTAGCGCTGAGATTATGGATCGCTGGATACCCTATTTAGACCCTATAAATAACTCAATAGCTCAATGAGATAGAGGGGTAACAGTCATTAAGGAGATGCCTTTGGCTTCATTTAGCGACTACAAAAACAGAGCTTCTCAATACATTACATTGATCGATTCAGAATTCTACCCAGACTCCCCTGATGAAGCGAAAACCATTTATGGCAGTGTTATCGAGCAGTTTACAATTTTGGTCAGGCAAGCTGAAAGTTCTGTTGATTTGCTGCTTAGAATTTCCCAAACTCCAAATCTCTCTCGCACGCAATTATTACGGATATTCCGCAAGTATGTATCGCCAGATACTTCTGTTGAGATGTTAAAAGTCAAAAAGGCGCAAACTAAAGCATCAACATCCCCATTATTCTCTAAATGCACCTGCAATGCGATCGCGCCTGCGGAGAGTTTCTAGACGCCCCCCGAAAAGAGCGCCTTGCTGATTGAATTTAGGAAGCGACGCTTTGATAGCGTTGATTGACTGCATCCCAGTTCACCACATTCCACCAAGCTTTTAGGTAGTCGGCGCGACGGTTTTGATAGTTGAGATAATAGGCGTGTTCCCAAACATCATTTCCCATAATTGGATAGTTACCCTCCATA
>JAAHGE010000639.1 GCA_010672635.1 Desertifilum sp. SIO1I2
TCCGAGACTCGACATTTTTTCAGTTTGGATGAGTTGAGCTTGGGTGCGACGGAGTTGTCGCAAGGTTTGTTCTAATTCGTGGGCTTTTTGTTCTAGGCTATCGCTGTAGGCTTGAGATTGATTGCGGGAAAGTTTGAGTTGGCGGAGCATTTGGTTGAAGTTATAAGCCAAAATCCCGATTTCATCTTCAGTTAAAATGGGGGCTTCTCGATCGAGTTCCCCGGCAGCAATTTGGGTGCTGGTTTCGGCGATCGCTAAAATGGGTTTGGTAATCTGTCGCGATAGCCAATAGACGCCGACTGAAAGCGCGATCGCAGAAAACCCGCCAATCAACGCGATCGTGACGGCTAATTGTCGGGCGGGTGCAAGGGCTTCGGCTTGCGCCATTTCCACTAAAAGGGCCAAGTCGCGATTGTTCAACCAGCGATACACCCCAATCACCGGAACCCCAGCATAGTTGCGATAGAGTCCCGAACCATTTTGTCCGAGCATCGCCTGTTCAATAGCGAAGCTGGTGACAGATTCCGTAGGAGATTCAGGAAGGGGAGACGCGCCAGAAATAAAGGCGTTTCCAGTCACCATAAACCCTACCAGATAAGCTTCCCCAGTTTTCCCCAAACGATTTCCCTCGCGGATAATCCGATCGATGCGTTCTAAATCGAGTTGAGTCGCCAACAAGCCGATGCGATCGCCATTAGCATTGCGAATGGGGGTAGCCAGAGTAATAGCCGGTTTCCGAGTCCTTGGAGAAATATAAAAAATTGGGGCAAAGTCGGCACCGATGGCGACTTCTTGAAGAAAGGTAATATTTGCCGCAATCTCATAGGTTCTTTCCCGTTCGGGTTGAGACGACAATAAGACGCGGCTGCTGGCATCTAATACATAAATCTCTTGCAGATTGGGTTTTAGACGAATGACCCTTTGCAGATAGGCATCGAGATCCGCTTTCGCTTGTTGATGTTGGGGGGTAGTTGAGGCTGTATCCAGTAGGGTTCGCAAGCGCGTTTGCACTTCCGGAAGGTGCGTGGTGAGCAGAAAATCGCGCTGCTGATCCTCAAACCAACGGGCAAGTTCGCCTTCTTTGAGGGTGGCGGTGATACTGAGTTGATTAAAAGCAGATTCTTTTAAAGACTGGCGGGCCTGCAAATACGCAACGCAACTGACGGTACTCACCGTCAGCAGAGACAGGAGTAGAAAGTAACTAGCAAGTCGGCTGGTGAGGTGCTGCTTCCAAAACTTCATCACAAATTTTGAGTTTAAAGCCTCATCTGGCAATAGCTTTGTCTTAAAGTTGAAAATTGGAGTCCCGCAGGTCTTGCAGGAGGGCTAAAGCTAAAAGTCTGTGCCAACCTACACTCCTTACAGGGTGGAAGCAGTTTTGGCAGCTTAGGGATCGCCAGGACTTTGGCAGCCTCAACTATCGCCATTGTGCAAAAATCTCTTGGATGCGGGCGATCGCTTCTGCGGCGGCTTGTTCGGGAGAAACGCCTTCTACAATAACTTGATGCAATGCTTTTCCCCAAACATAATCTTCTTGGACTTGGCTATAAGCTGGATTAATTGCAGTATAAAAAGTGCGCGTTGGCTTTTCCAACAAGGTTTTAGTCGCAGCGCTGATATGAGGATCGGCCCGATCTTGCCAAAAAGGGTCTTTCCAGACCGGAGAGAGAACTGGAAAATACCGCCCACCAGATTGTTTGAGAAATTCGGCTAGGGTTTCGGGTTGGCTGATGTACCTTAAAAAGTCTTTAGCTAGTTCGAGTTGTCTGGAATCTTTAAATACAATGACCTGACGCACTGAAGTTAGGTGACGCATGGGTTCGCCGCTTGGTTTTTTGGGAAAATCTACGGTTCCTAACTGATTTAAGTATATTTCGCGATTTTGGCGTTGCGATCCAGGAATTGATAGGGTGGCATTGGGTGTCATCAAGACCGCGCGGTTGAGCAGGTGGATGTTATTGTCAGGACTGAGCCATTCAATGGCATCGGGGGCAATTGTACCCTGTCGATACTGTTGGGCATACCAGGCGAGCAGGTTTGCTAGGTTTTGGCGCAGTTTAGGATCGTTGGCTAAAACTTGACCTCGATCGTCTAACAGTTCTACGTCAAAGGCTTCTAGCATCTGTTCAAACAGAAAGTTAGTATCGGCCGATCCTACAGACAGGGTAAGCCCCAACGCTTCAATATCTAGGTTTTGGGTATTGCGGAGTTGGTTTCTTGCGGTTTCCCAAACTTGCCAAAACCCCTGCCAATCTTCAGGAATTGTGGTAACTCCGGCTTGCTGAAGTAGGTCGCGCCAGTAAAAGATGTGGATGCTAGATTGCTGAATGGGGAGGGCGTAGTAGCTGCGTTTTTTCTCGACGTTGTTGTAGAGATGAACGGCATCAAGTACGCTTTGGGGGTAGAGGGCTTTTTGCGATTCAATAATGTCGGAGAGATCGAGGAGTTTTCCTTCCCAGGCGAAGCGGGGAAATAATGTACCGCTACCGAGATCGGAGTAGAGTACGTCAGGGGGGGTTCCCGCTTGGATGGCGCGTTGGGCTTTGGAAAGCAAGTCGTCAGGGGTTTGTAAAAACAGTTGGACTTCAACGCCGGTTTTTGATTCCCAGTTGTTGATAATTTGGTTTAAGGCTTCGTCTTCTTCTGGGTTAAAGCCTTTATCCCACCAAACTTGTAAGGTGGGGAGTTCGCTAGTCGGTTGGTTGGAAACTGAGGAGACTGTAGGGGAGGAACGAAGGTTACAGGCGATCGCGCTTAAGCTCGCTAGAACGATTGCGATCGCCATTTTCAGCCACCGCTGATATCGGCTTCTGAGCTTCGGAAGTCTGGGGAATGTCTGAAATTTAACCTTCATGGGGCATACTTTGAGGTTTTGTCTAGCGAGATCGACTGAGGCTTACCCTATTCAAGCTGTGTAATTTCGTGAAATTACGGGACTTCATTTAGGAGAATATCTCATTTTAAGTAAGAGACGTTGTATTTTAGACATCTCCTGAGAAAAGTTAAAATTTCTTTTTACTGGATGCAACGAGCGAAGCTGGATTTATCGCGATCGCCAGCCTCAATCTGCTATCAACTGAAGTTTCTTTTTAACACTCAGATATTTGTTCCTGAAAGAGAGTGT
>JAAHGE010000064.1 GCA_010672635.1 Desertifilum sp. SIO1I2
TCATTGTAATAGGCGGTCAGACCTGTGCTGACTTCGATCACGCGCTCGGAATTGCGCTTGGTGACGCCGTCGATCAGGCGGTTGACCGCCTGGCGATTGGCGCGGTTGGTGTCGTTGTCGCCATACGAGCTTCTGGTCGCGCGGCTTTATTCACTCGCGATCCAGATGGGAATGTCATTGAATTAGGAGAATAAACGTATTTAATTCAGTCTCTCGCAAAATTCAAAACTCATGCTAGGGACTCATGCGCGTATTTCATCATGAAAATTATTGCCTATAGCTATACAGAACCCTTATTAGATAAAAATCCCGATAGCCAGATTTGGGGATGGGAAATTGACAATGTTTATCAAGATATTGGCAACCGCCAGCAACTGAGACAACTCCTCAAAGATGCTCAAGTTGAACCTCCCCAATATTTACTGATTCGCACCCTAAAAGAATTAGGAGATTCCTTAGAAGAGATTCAAACTCGATTGGCAGAACTAGCAGAATTAAAGATAAAGCTAATTGTCACTGAAGAAGCCCTAAATTTAGATAAATCTGAATCGCTTCAATCTAGCCTTCTACAACTTTTAACTTCTCTTCAAGACGAACAACGTAGCCGACGAATTCGTCAAGGCCATGCGCGAAATCGCTTGCAAGCAAAACCGCCCCCAGGGAAACCGCCCTATGGGTATCAACGGGGGAAAAATAGCTATATTTTAGATAAAAGAACAGCACCTATTGTTAAAGAATTTTTCGATCGATTTCTGCTATTTGGATCGTTACGCGGAGCAGTTCGTTATTTAGAAAAGAAATATAATAAGAAAATCGCCGCTTCCACCGGATTCCGCTGGTTAACCAACCCCGTTTATCGAGGAGATACCGCATTTAAAGATGGCGAAACCCTACTTGATACCCATGTTCCCATTATCTCGCGCGAAGAAGCGGCCCAAGTAGATCGTTTACTGCGCCGAAACCGTCGCCTTCCCCCGCGTACTGCTAGCGCGCCGCGTTCCCTAGCCGGGTTAGTCAGTTGTGGGGAATGCGGTTCTGCGATGAGGGTTAGCCGAGTGAAACCCTATCGCCAAGAGAAAGAATATCTGTATTTGCGTCCGGTAGAATGTCCTCAGCGCCCTAAGTGTAAAGCCTTGAGGTATGAAGCGGTACTAGAAGCGACAGTAAAAACCATTTGTGAGGATCTGCAAAATGCGATCGCCTCCATCCCCTTACCCGATCTCGATCGCGTTAAACTGGGCATTGAAAGTGCGATCGCCCAACAACAAAACATCCTCAACCAACTCCCCGAACTCACTGCTACAGGGATTTTAGATCCAGAAACCGCCGAACTCCGCGCTTACAAAATTCGCATTTCAATCGCTCAACTGCAAGCCCGTCTTTCCCAATTACCCCCAGTCAATCTCCGTTCGGTAGCTCAAGCCATTACCTTACCGCAATTTTGGCTAGACTTATCAGAATCAGAACGGCGCTTCTATTTGCGGGAATTCATTCGCCAAATTAAAATCATTCGCCAAAGCGATCGCACCTGGGACATTCGCTTAATGTTTATCTTTTAAAAGTTATTGTTAGGAGGCGATCGAGGCTAAAATTGCTAGCAAATTTTACCTCAATTTCTCCAACAAGGTCTGCTGAGATGAGGAGATGTTTGCTTTGACTCAGGTTCAACCTCCCCTGGAATTTATCCCACCATCGTTTAATCCGATTGTGCTACGGTTAACTCAATGGGCGATTAGACCGCTATATCAACAGTTTTTAACCAACATCCGATCGATTGAGATTCAAAACCTCAAACAGCTTGCGGATCTCTACAGTCAGTTTCAATCCGGGAACATTCGCCTACTGCTGGCGTTTCGCCATCCCAGTACCTACGATCCCTTATGCTTAGGCTATACGATTTGGCAGGAACTCCCCAAAATTGCCCGCCAACACCAGATTCCCCTTTCGACTTCCCCTCACTTTCACTTTATCTACGATCGCGGTATTCCCCTATGGGCAGGTTCAATGGTGGGATGGTTGTATTCTCAATTGGGGGGAACGCCCATTCATCGGGGTAAATTGGATATCGTGGGATTGCGATCGGCGAGACACTTATTTGCGAACGGTTCATTTCCCCTAGCGGCCGCACCCGAAGGAGCCACCAACGGTCATAATGAGATTATTAGCCCCCTAGAACCCGGAATTGCTCAGTTGGGGTTTTGGTGCGTTGAAGATTTAAAGAAAGCCAATCGTCCCGAAGAGGTGTTAATTTTACCTGTGGGGATGCAATATCGTTACCTTACCCCCCCGTGGCAGGCTTTAGACGAGCTACTCGCCCAATTGGAAGAAACTTGTGGTTTAACAGAACCCCTACTCTCAGAACAGCTATCCTCCCTTCCTGGTGTTGAACTCAACGATCCGCAAAGCGCCCCTTCTCCCCAACAACTGAGGATTTTGTATGGGCGTCTTTATCGTTTAGGAGAATGTCTATTAACTCAGATGGAAGCCTTTTATCGACGTTTCTACCATCAACCGATTAAAACAGACCCTCAAGCCCCTTTCGCAGAACGGCTTTCTCAGCTTCTAGATACGGCGTTAGGCGTGGCGGAACAGTTCTTTAATATCCCCCCCAAAGGCAACGCGATCGATCGCTGTCGGCGATTAGAAGAGGCGGGTTGGGCGTATATTTATCGCGAGGATATTCCTAATTTAGAGGTATTATCGCCTTTGGAGCGATCGCTCGCCAATCGGATCGCTCAAGAAGCCGATTTACGCCTTTGGCACATGCGCCTGGTAGAGAGTTTTGTGGCTGTCACTGGGAGATACGTTCAAGAAAAACCCTCCGCTGAACGCTTTGCCGATACCGCTTTATTATTATGGGATGCGATCGCTCGCATTCAAGGCACCAACCCCTTTAATCGCCCTCGCTTAGGCAAACAAAGCTGCCAAATTACCATCGGCGAACCCCTTTCGGTATCCCAACGCTGGGAAACCTACAGCCAAAATCGCGCAAGAGCGAAACAAGCCGTCACTGATTTGACTCAAGACTTACAACAAGCCCTATCGGGATTGATTGTTGCAGATGCGGGTTAGGAGGAGGGTGGGGGGATGGGGAAAAAGTGCAAAGTACCGAGTTCCGAGTTGAGAAGAGGATGGGGAGATGAGTGCAAGGTGCTAAGTTCTGAGCGCGAAGGAGCGTTATTCTAATTCAGAAAGCCACATTCCACTATTGCGTACAACCGTACTCCAAACTACAAACCTCGCACTTCCAGTTCCCCTTATTCTCCCAACTCCCAACTCCTAACTCCCTCTTTTCCCCAACTCCTAACTCCCAATTCCCTCTTTTCCCCAACTCCCAACTCCCAATTCCCAATTCCCTCTTTTCCCCAATTCCCAATTCCCAATTCCCAATTCCTTTCTTCCCCCCATCCCCCCACCTCCCCATCCCCCCATCCTCTTCTTCCACTCAGCACTTTCTACTCAGCACTTAATAATGTATTGCGATCTCTTTAAATCTCGTGAACTCGGACATCAGTCAAGTCGCATTGGAACTCAGATTGATTTTTGGTTTGTTTTATTTTTATTGGTTGCAGCCTTATTTTTATTTGGGATCGATCTAGGCAGTTTGCCTCTGAGAGACTGGGATGAAGGGATTGTTGCCCAGGTGGCGAGGAATATTTCGCGATCGCCCTTTGATTCGCTCTCCTGGCTGTATCCTACCCTAGCAGGCGAACCCTACCTCAACAAACCCCCTCTCATTCATATCCTGATTGCGCTGCTGTATAAAACTGTAGGGATTCATGAATGGACAACCCGGCTTCCCTCAGCTATTTTAACGGCGCTTTCGGTTCCGTTACTCTATGGAGTGGGGGTAGAAATTTTCCCCAAACGCACGCCTGCGATTTTTTCAGCCTTAATATACCTCACGCTTCTCCCCGTCGTGCGTCATGGGCGGTTAGCCATGCTAGACGGGCCAATATTGTGCTTTCTGCTATTTGTATTTTGGTGTAATTTGCGGAGTCGGCGCAATTTACGTTACGCCCTAGGAACGGGTATCGGGATTGGGCTAATTTGTTTAACCAAAACCATTTTAGGCTTCTTGGTTGCTGGAATTGCCTTGCTATTTCTATTTTGGGATACCCCGCGCTTGTTGCGATCGCGCTATTTGTGGATTGGGTTAATTTTGGGCTTATGTCCCTTTTTCTTTTGGGGAATCACCCAGTATCGCTATTATGGCGATCGCTTTATCGATACAGGCGTTATGCAACAAGCCGTTAAGCGCATTTGGCAGCCTGTGGAACAGCGCGGCGGTCCAGTGTGGTTCTATCTCCTCGAACTGCTGAAATATGCCTGGCCCTGGTTGCTATTCATTGTCCCTGGGTATCGCCTAGTTTGGGAACATCGCAACGCCAGTTGGGGAAAACTCATCCTCGTGTGGAGTGGCTGCTACTTTTTGGTCGTTTCTGCGATGCAAACTAAACTTCCCTGGTATATTCTGCCTTTGTATCCCGCCTTAGCCCTTGTCGGTGGCGTGCAACTCACAGAAATTTGGCATCATTTCGGCAAATCTCCCTATCTCATCGGTCGCAGTCGGTTGGCGACAACCTTGATTTTTGGCTTTTGTTTCCTCGGCGGATTAAGCTGTTGGATAACCTTCATTTACTTAGGCTTTCTCGACCCTTTTTCCGACTGGACGCTTCCCCTAATTTTTGCTTCAGTCGCCATTACCCTCACAGTTGCAGCAATTTTAATTGCTCAAACCGATCGGCAATTTCTCTTGATTCTCTTCTGGGGATGTTATGTTTCCCTGTTGTTATTTTGCACGTCCGATTACTGGGTTTGGGAATTGCAAGAAGCATATCCCGTCAAACCCGTTGCGGCGATGATTCAAACCTATGTCGAGCGCGATCGCCCGATTTATACCTCTTATCCCTACGTACGACCGTCCTTAGATTTTTATAGCGATCGCCATATCATTCCAGCCACATCCAAGCAATTGCAACAATACTGGAACCAAACCGCCCAACCTTATCTCCTACTCGATCGTTCCAGCCTACAACAACTTCAACTGCCCCAACTCAACCGTCTCGAAAGCGTAGCTGAGTGGACGCTCGTCACCCGTCAACTACCGACCTCGCCTTAATGGTGCAGTTATTGAGGTTCGCGATCGCCTGTCTGCCTAAAATCAATCACCTCTTGAACGCGCTCGATCAACAAATGAATCGGCTGTTCTTGACCTTTTAAACGTTCGGTTGCAGCCAATGCCAAACTGAGCATCACAACACTGCCCATCACCGCCAAAAAGGAGGGAGGTTTAGCAATGCCAAAGTCGCGTAACAGACGTGCAAAAGGGCGGCTTTGGCGTCGTAACAAACGACTCGATAAATGTTTGGGCGAAAATGGATCGCGGACATAGTGACCGCTTCGCGCGATCACCAACCGTTCTTGACAGCGATGACATACATATAACCCACAGTCTAACTCGCTCGGTTTTATTCCTCTAGCGCGATGACAGATGGGGCAAATCGCAGAATGACTATCAAAAGTGTGAGCGTTCATAATCAATTTTGCCCGACTTATCTTTCAGTCTAACCTCGATCTCGACCCATATTTCTTTTCTGGGTCAAACTTTCAACGGTGATGGAAAATCTTAAGTAAATGGTGATGTTTCCCCAAACTGCCTCACAATAATGAATAGAAGTAAATTTTGAGTTCTGGCTTCCCTCCATCTGGGAGATTACTTTTTCAATGACAGTTGGCTCTAATATTGTCTCCCCTCAGCCCTCGACTGCTCGCACTTTCCGCACCCGCTTCATCAAAATTTTCAATCGCCTGCAACCCACACCCGAAAGCATTTTACTGCTGTTAGCAGCCCTCATTGGTGGCGTGACGGGTATGGGCGTGGTGACGTTCCATTACCTGATTTATTTCATTCACAGCCTGACGCTAGACCACCTGATGGGGTTTATTTCCCGTTGGGGAGCTTGGACTTTAGCCTGCGTTCCCACCCTAGGAGGTATCGTCATTAGCGTGATGCGCCTTTCCCTTCGCGATTTTGGGCCGGGAATGTCCTCCTTAATAGCTGCGGCTCAGGGGTTGCGAGAATTAACCCCTTTGCGTCCCGTTTCTAAGATGCTGGCGGCCGCGATTTCTTTAGGGACGGGTGCTTCTTTGGGCCCTGAAGGGCCAAGCGTCGAGACGGGAGCCAATTTTGGGATGTTGTTAGGTCAAGTCTTAAAAGTCTCCCAAGAAAGGCAGTGCTTGCTGTTGGGGGCAGGGGCGGCGGCGGGTTTGGCGGCGGGGTTTAATGCGCCCATTGCTGGGGTTTTCTTTGCCTTAGAGGTGGTGTTAGGAACTTCGTTTGCGACTTCAGCCGTGAGCGTGGTGTTGCTGGCGGCGGTGGTGTCGGCGTTAATTGCTCAAATCTGTTTGGGAAATCAACCGGCGTTTGATTTACCGGCCTATGAGGTGCGGAGTTTGCTGGAGTTACCGCTGTATTTGGGCTTGGGGTTGTTGGCTAGCGTGATTTCTTTGGCTTATACCCAGGCAATTCAACTGACGACGGGTTGCTTTAAAGGGGAGGTGCGCGGTTGGGGATGGCTGAAGGATTGGATTCCTAGGGCGTTACATCCGATGTTGGGCGGTTTATTTGTGGGGGTGCTGGCGCTGTATTGGCCGCAGGTTTTGGGGGTGGGCTATGAAACGATTGAATCGATGTTGCAGGATGTCCAGTTTTCCCTGGGGCTGTTGGTAGGGTTGCTGGTGCTGAAGTTGCTGGCGACGGCGGTGAGTTTGGCGAGTGGGTTGGTGGGGGGAATGTTTGCTCCGGCGATGTTTTTGGGGGCGTCGTTAGGGTTAGTTTATGCGAAAGTTTTGGCGATCGCCCTACCCGGTGCAACTCAGTTGATGGCGGCTCCCCCGGCTTACGCAATGGTGGGAATGGCGGCGGTGTTAGCGAGCAGCGCGAAGGCTCCTTTGACGGCGATTTTATTGTTGTTTGAACTGACGCGAGACTATCGGATTGTTTTACCGCTGATGGCGTCGGTGGGTTTGAGTGTTTGGCTGATGGAGCGGTTTAAACCCAAGGTCTCTCCCGCAACGTTGCCCGATACGCCATCGGGGTTGCAGGTGCCTCAAGAGATGCTCAAACAGGTGCCTGTTGCGGCGGCGATGCAATCCGCTTCGGTGTTAAAGTTTTTAGGGTCTATGTCGATTTTAGAGGCCGGTTTTACGCTGATTAATGCCCGCACTCACAGCGCGTTGGTGGTGGATGAGGCAGATCGCTTAATTGGGATTGTCACCTTACAAGATATTAATCGGGCGATCGCGCGGACGGAGCGATCGATGCTCGAACCTCAGTTTTTAACTCAAGCCGTGCAGGCGATTTGCACAACCGATCTGCTGACTGCCTATCCCGATGAACCGATTGCAGAGGCTCAAGAGCGCATGGCAAGACGGGGATTGCGTCAATTACCCGTAGTCGAACGCCACAATCCCCAACAGGTTATCGGTTTATTAGAAAAATCAGGAATTAACCTCGCGGGCGATATTGCAATCACTCAAGAGGCGCTCATGAAATATTTAGCAGTAGATGCCCGCAGAAACGATGAAATTCAGTTGGCAACTCGATATTAAAGTTACCAACTCGGTTTCAGCTTGTTCGCAAAAATCTAGACAATTTGAGCTAGAGCCGATCGAACCTAGGCGACCTCTTCGCGCTCGTCCACATCCACTTGCTTGAGGTGAATATGTTTGCGACCTAGGGAGATTTCAAACTCATCGCCCGGTTTGAGATCCATTTGCTTGGTATAGGCTGCACCAATCAGCAAGTTACCGTTAGATTGGACGCTAATCCGATAACTTGCACTGCGACCGCCGCGACCATTGGCACTTTGTTTGCCATCTAACTCAATTCCTTCAGCATCAATCAGCGCATTCAGGAATTTCATCATGTTGACTCGCTCTATACCATTCTTTGTGACGGTATAGTAGCCGCAGGCTCTTGCTTTTTCTTCTTTGCTAAGATTTCCTAGCTCTTTAACCTTTCTTACCAGGTCTTCGCCTGTTAAGGGTTCAATTTTTTTCTTTTTGGTACTACTCATCAACCTGAAACTTGAACTACAAGGGGATATACTTTGAGGTTAGCTGGTCTTTGCAATCGGGAAATAACCGTTAGCATAGTGTCAGCTAGTAAAAACATATTACACTGACTGCGCTCAAAAATTCACGCGATGCTTTTGGTTTTTGGTCAACAGTTGTTAAGCAGGAACAAGTTTGAGACTTAAAAAACATCAACCTCTGTTAATACCACCCACAGATCGATTAAAGATTACCCTCCCGACTCAGCATTAGTATTGAGCATCGTCAAATCAAAGGTGACAGCAGAGCAGTGACATCTAACACCAATCCACTGTTGAGATCCACAGCAGCGATCGCGCCTTAATCGCCTTGAAAAATTTTCCCTCCCTCAAGTAGAGAAACGCCCAGTTCCATGAAGCTAACCCGTCGCGGTCACTATAGCGTTAAGGCGCTGCTAGACTTGAGTTTGCAGCCCGGATACGGCCCTGAATCGGTAAGTGCGATCGCCACTCGCCAAGACTTACCCGCCCCCTATTTAGAGAAATTACTGATAGAAATGCGTCGCGCCGGATTAGTAGAGTCGATCCGAGGGTCTAAAGGCGGCTATCAGCTTGCGCGATCGCCAGCACAAATATCTTTAGGTCAAATATTAGAAGCGGTTGGGGAAACAATTGAACCCCTTGGGCGTCATCATCCCGATCCGGATCGAGTCGAAGACTGGGTGACATTTAGCCTCTGGAATCGGCTGCATCAAAAGCTTAAAGAAGCCTTATATAGCATTACCCTAGAAGACCTCTACTACGATACCCGAAGTTGGCAAGCCGCCCAAGGAGAAGAAACGAGCTTTGTGGTTTAGCTGTCAGTTTTGTTATCGTAAGAACACTTCACCGTAATTTTAAGATTACTTTCGGTTTTACCACTGGCAATGTAAGGAATCCCTCCATCTGCACTCAGACTGACGCCAAATTCTAGAGTCACCTCATTGACATTGGCAGCCCCAAAATTTCTAAAGGCATTCAGGGAATATGCTGCATAAGCCCGAATTGTACTTTGCAGCATCTTTAAAGAAGCCGCAGGATCGATCCTCTGAATCGGTTTACTTCCCGGCCAACCTTTTTGACCATTGCGTCTTTGTTCGGGTTCCTCCGGATTCATCAACTCGGTTAAGAGCGATTCCGTATCCGACTGGGCTTCAATGTAAAGCACTGTATTTTCATCAAGCTGTAAAGGGACGAGTTTGGTTGTACTCACGTCAGTATTCCTATTCATTATGGGTCAATAGATGCGATGATTGATTGTGTCGAAAAATTACCCCAGACAAAACCTGGGTGACACCCCTGAAGGGAGAAGACCCAATCCGCTTGAATGCACCCTTAGATCGCAGCGCGATCGCCCTATTACTCGCCGCCTTTCTCGATTACTTGCTGGGCGATCCCTGGGGATGGCCTCATCCGGTTCAACTCATGGGCTGGATCATCTCCCGCTATACCCAATGGGTCTTTCAATACTGCTCAAATCCTCGTATCCTTCGCTTAGCAGGAATTGTTCTCGGAACGGGATTAATCGTAGGTAGCGGTTTCATCAGTTGGCGATTCATTCAAGTTGCCGATCGCTGGCATCGAGTCCTCAGCCTAACGATTGAAACCCTCTTATTAGCCAGTTGTTTTGCAGGCAGAAGTTTAAGACAAGCAGCCATTGATGTCTTAACACCCCTAACCGCCCAAGAATTAGAAATTGCTCGTCAAAAACTCAGCCTTTATGTAGGGCGCGATACAGAAAAATTATCCCCTTCAGAGATTTTTCGCGCCCTTTTAGAAACCGTCAGCGAAAATACCGTTGATGGCGTCACCGCCCCCCTCTTTTTTGCGATCGCTGGCGCATTGATTCCCGGCGTCGGCCCTCTGCCATTGGCGATCGCCTACAAAGCCGCCAGCACCCTCGATTCAATGGTCGGTTATCGAGACCCCCCCTTCACCGATATTGGCTGGTTTAGTGCCAAATTAGAAGACGCCCTCACCTGGCTTCCCTGTCGCCTCACCGTCCTCACCCTTGCCCTCATATCCGGCAAACCACGCCAAGTTTGGCAAATCTGTCAGCGAGACGCCCCCCAAGATCCCTCCCCCAACTCCGGCTGGAGCGAATCCGCCTATGCTGCAATTCTCGGCGTCCAACTCGGCGGAACCAACACCTATCGCGGCAAAATCAAAACCAAACCCCTCCTTGGAGATCCCTTAAATCCCATTACCCCCGAAACCCTAGATCGCGCCTTCACCCTCACCCGATACTGTTTTCTCCTTTGGCTAGCCGCTTTCTTAGTGCTGAGTTTAAAGTGCTGAGTGCTGAGTGAGAAGAGGGTGGGGGGATGGGAGGATGGGAGGGTGGGGGGAAAAGAGTGCAAAGTTCTGAAATAGTATCGGGAACAATAGCTGATTTACCTTGATTCTCCCCATTTTTAAAGCGTACTGAGTTGCGATCGGTCTGGGAGTAAGTCAGAATTAGTCCCGAATTCCTCTTTTCCCCAACTCCCAACTCCCAATTCCCAATTCTCTTGTTCCCCCCATCTCCCCATCTCCCCATCCCCCCACCCTCTTCTCCCAATTCCCTACTCCAAAACGCCTGTTAAACTGGCGATGACGACCACTAACTCACAGGGATTGACGGGTTTGGGTAGATGCATTTGAAAGCCTGCTAGTAAAGCCTTTCTGCGGTCTTCATCTCGCGCGTAGGCCGTGAGGGCGATCGCAGGAATGGGTTTTTGTTGGCGTTGCGCCCAGTGCGATCGCGCTTGGCGAATAAACGTATAACCATCATCTCCGGGCATACCAATATCGCTAACGATCGCGTTAGGTTGCCAGTCCTCCAAAAGGGCGATCGCTTCCCGTGCCGAAGCCGCTACACTGACTGTTGCCCCTGCCATTTGCAATACGGTCAGCAGTAAATCGCGGGCATCTAGCTCATCATCGACCACCAGCACGCGTACCCCATCCAAACGAATATTGAAATCGCTAGTTTCCGTGTCGGGATTGGCTGTGGGATGTACCCTTTCTGTAGTTTCTGACCCCGGCGACGGATGGATAGCCATTAACGGCAGATGCACGCTAAAGGTTGCCCCTTGCCCCTCTCCCGGACTGCTAGCGCGAACGCTTCCCCCGTGTAATTCTACAAGATTGCGAACGATCGCCAGTCCCAACCCCAATCCCCCGTGGGCGCGAGTAATGGAACTATCCGCTTGGCGAAATCGCTCAAAGACATAAGGTAGAAAGTCGGGGTTAATTCCTTTCCCGGTATCGCTAACCGAGACTTCCACATGGGAGTTAATTCGCTCTAGGCGCACCTGCACGCGACCGCCTTTAGGGGTAAACTTAATCGCATTTGACAATAAATTCCAAAACACCTGCTGCAAGCGGTCTGGATCGCCCGAAATCGGTCCGGCGGCAGGATCGAGAATTGTTTGTAGGCGAATGTTACGAGCCTCGGCGGTGGGTTTTACAGACTCAATGGCGGCTTCTACCACCGAGATTAAATGGACAGGACGTACATCTAGGCGAAGTTTGCCTTGAATAATCCGCGAGATATCCAACAGATCGTCAATGAGTTGGACTTGAACCTTGGCATTGCGTTCGATGGTGGCTAAGGCTTTCAAGGATGCTAGGCGATCTAAGTCGCGTTTTTGCAATAACTGCGACCAGCCTAAAATGCCATTAAGGGGGGTTCGCAACTCATGGGAGAGGGTGGCTAAGAAGTTATCTTTGAGGCGGTTGGCTTCTTGAGCCGTTGTCCGGTCGGCTTCGCTGGTTTGATACAACCGTGCGTTATCGATCGCTAAGGCTGCACGATAGCAAATTTCTTCAACAAAGGGTAAATCGGCTAGATGATAGTACCGCCCTGAGTCACTATAAACTAGGGCGATCGCGCCGAGGGTTTGATCGCGGGCCACTAAGGGAAAACACAGGAAAGACTGAATCTTGAGCGATCGCAGTAATTCCAGTTGCTGAGGGCTTTGGGCGATCGCTTCTAGATCGCGATCGTTTAACTGAATTTGGATTTCTGGCTGTCTGGAATGTAGCACCCGCGAGAGGGGATGATAGCGGTCGTGGGGATTGCACGGATACAGTTGCTCGTACTCGCGCACCCGTTGCTCAATCTCTGGCAAACCGGCAACCGCCATTAGTTTCAGCGTTCTGAAGTCTTCCCAGACATAGAGCGTACACCAATCAGCCAATTCCGGCACGATCGATCCGACAATTCGATCTAAGGTGGTCTGATAATCTAGAGAACTGGCTAGCACGCGGCTAGCTTCTGAGATAAAGCGCAATTGTCGTTCAGTTCGCTTGCGTTCGGTAATATCCAAAAAAGCACTCACTGCCCCGCGAGGTTGTCCGGTTTCATCAAACAGGGGGGTCGCATAGCCAAACAAGTAATCAATACGACCGTCGGCGTGTCGAACTTCAATTTCAGTATCTTTAATTTCTACACCTTGGCGGGCGGCGATATGGAGTGGCAGTTCTGGGGGAAAAATTTCTTGTCCTTCGCGAAAGAGGGTAAAGCCCGGTTGGGGTTCTCCATTCGGGGGTGTTAGGGAAGCGTTAGCGTTTGGAGTGAGTTGTAAAATTTTGGCGAGGGTGGGGTTCACTCGAATTTTCTTGCAGTTAGCATCTTCGGCGATCGCAATACTAATGGGCGTCACCTCAAAGAGGGCTTGTAATTCTTTCACCCGTCGCTGCAAATCGAGGTTGAGTTGGGCAATAGAGGCTTCCCGCTTTTGGATGGCTTCTGCCATCAGATCGAAGGCGGCTGCGAGTTGTCCCAATTCTCCCCAGTTATGGGGTAAGCCCGTGCGCGCGCCTAATTCGCCGTTGTGCAATTGTTGGGTGGTTTGCAACAACGATTGAAGATAGCGCAACAAAAATAAATCGCTGCCCGCCCAAGCCGCCAGTAAAGCTAAGGCGGTGACTAAAGCCAGCCCGATCAAATTCTGCACCAGCAAGCGGTTCGCATCCTGTAAAGCAACAGAACGGGGGATACCAACCACTACATGAACCCCTTGGTCTTGGGTGGGCGTTTCTACCACGGTAAAGGCATAGAAACGTTCTACGCCATCGAAGCCTTGGGTCTCGATTGTCCCTTCTCTTTCTGTTAAGGTGGTTTGGATTAACTTGGCTTCTGGAAAGGCTCGACCCGCGAAATTTTCTGGATCGGGTTGTCGGATTAAAATCGTACCTTGGCGATCGATCGTGCTTAAGATCGATCCTCTGGGAAGATCCACCTGGCTGGCCAGTTCGTGAAACCACGTTAAATCTAAGCCTGCTAAGACAACACCGATTAAGGTTTGGTCGTCGCTATAAACTGGATAACCGAAGTTAACGCTCGGTTTGCCTGTCACTCGACCCACTTGATATTCGCCAACAACAAATTCTTGGGTCGCCAATACCTGTCGAAAGTAAAGTCGATCCGCAAAATTAATAGGTTGAGACAAAGGAAGGCTGCTACACCGCACGTTTCCTTGCGGATCGAGGACGCTAAGCGAGCGTA
>JAAHGE010000640.1 GCA_010672635.1 Desertifilum sp. SIO1I2
TCCCGTAGCACCACCAGCCAAAAGGAGGGGAGGATAATCAGGTAGAAGATACCTACCCAAGCCCAAGGATTTTGTAGGATAGCTTGTTTGAAAAGGCGATCGCGCCTAATTTCTTTCAGAACATTTAGAGGGTAGCGCAGACGGTCAATTTGATCGACTGAGAACTTGTTTGTAGGATCTTCAGCAATCTTTAAAGCTAAGTTTAATTCTTGAATAACTTTGTCTAACTCTTGATTCGTCAATTGGCTGGCGTTCTTTTCCAAGCTTGACGCAATACTCCCTAGAGTAAACAGCACCATAAAAGAATCATCCGGCAATAGATTAACCAATTCAGGGATAGCGCTTTTAGCTTCCGCACCCATACTTCCTAGGGCAGAAGTCGCACTACCACGCACTGAGTCATTAGAATCTTTGAGAGCCAAAATTAAAGCTGGGATAGCGCTTTTAGCTTCCGCACCCATACTTCCTAGGGCACCAGCCGCATTCATACGCATCGAGTCATCAGGATCTTGGAGAGCCAAAATTAAAGCCGGGATAGCGCTTTTAGCTTCCGCACCCATACGTCCTAGGGCAGAAGTCGCACTCATACGCACTGAGGCATTAGAATCTTTGAAAGCCAAAATTAAAGCTGGGATAGCGCTTTTAGCTTCCGCACCCATACTTGCTAGGGCACCAGCCGCATTCATACGCACTGAGTCATCAGGATCTTGGAGAACCAAAATTAAAGCCGGGATAGCGCTTTTAGCTTCCGCACCCATACTTGCTAGGACAAAAGTCGCATTCATACGCACTGAGTCATCAGGATCTTGGAGAGCCAAAATTAAAGCCGGGATAGCGCTTTTAGCTTCCGCACCTATTTTTACTAGGGCACCAGCCGCATTAATACGCACATGCACAGAGTTATCAGGATCTTGGAGAGCTGAGGTTAAAGCTGGGATAGCGCTTTTAGCCTCTGCACCCATACGTCCTAGGGCAGAAGCCGCACTACGACGCACCGAGTCATCAGGATCTTGGAGAGCTGAGGTTAAAGCTGGGATAGCGCTTTTAGCTTCCGCACCTATTTTTCCTAGGGCATAAGCCGCACTACGACGCACCAATGCATCAGAATCTTCGAGAGCTGAAGTTAAAACTGGAATAGCACTGCTCCAGTCTTGCTCTTCCCAAAAATAACCATCGTGAAGTACCAACAATAATGCTTGACTAATATAACGGCGAACTTTTGCATCTTGTTGCGAATTACCTAACTTTTCAGACAGGCTGACAAATGCTAAAGATTGTAAATGTCCTGCTTCCAAAACTGAAATAGTACCCAAGCGAACTCGCATATCTGGATGGCTAACGGAGGCAATTAAGTAAGGTAAAGCTGATTCGCCTCTTGCAGCTAGTTTTTGGATAGTATTGTGCCATTCCAACTCATCATCAGTCTTCAGTTGTTCAATGAGACGGTTGATTTCTTGGGCTTCAGTTTCTTGCTGTTGTGCAGAAATGGCTGGCTTTGGGTTGGCTAAAGCTGCTTCAGCAAACAATAAAGGGAAGGAGAGAGAAAGAAACGCGATCGCGATCGCGCCTAGCCACTGGGGTTGGTTTTGCTTGTGCATCGTGGTAAAGTTGGCAGCTTTTAATACCAACTTCAGCAGGAAAGTCAGTAATTTCGATTATACTGACGATTTCTTACTCTCAACCTAGAAAAATCCTTCTTTAGATAGAGAAGCGATCGCACTTAATCACAAATGCGATCGCGCTTATCCAAAGCTAAGATTTAGTAATGGCTTCCAGACTTGCGCTTGTGGACGGCCGTTACCCCTTCATTAATTACCTTGCCATCCTCTACCGCCGCATACACTAACCAGTGGTCGCCGCATTCCATCCGGTCTTGTACCGCGCATTCTAGATAGGCTAGCGACTCGGTGAGAATTTGACAGCCATTTTTCGCTTCTGTGGTTTGCATCCCTGTAAATCGATCTTCACCGGGGGCGTAATTTTTCACAAATTGCTTCCACATCAACTTTCCTTCCGGGAGAATATTTAAGACAAAGCGATCGCCCTTGTGCATTAATGATTCAATCGCCCGATCCTTTGCCACTGCAATAGTTAACCCCGGCGGGCTAAACGTTGCTTGCGAAACCCAACTCGCTAACATAGCGCTATGCACGTCACCCCGTCGCGCCGACACCACGCACAGCGAACCCACGACACGACCCACAGCTTGGGCGGTGCGGTCAGACTCAATCGTACTCGTAGAAGGGGCTGGCGCGCGCAGTCGGTACATCTTCTTCAAGGTTTGGGCAAAATCGATCCCCGCTTCCTCGCATTCCTGTAAGGTCACATCCGTAGGCTTAAACTTAACGCGGATCGGTTCAAACCCCAGACGATATCCGGCATCCTTCAGCTTGCTTTCCACAAAATCAATGGCTTCCCCACTCCAGCCATAGGAACCATACACCCCCATCAGCTTATTCTTATCAGCATTCGATAAAATTAGCCCCAAAGCCGTTTGAATCTGGGTGGGTGCATGACCTCCTAGAGTTGGCGTTCCGAAGATAATCCCCTGGCATTTTTGCGCCGCTTCTTGAATTTCGGTGGTTTCAACCGATTCGCAGTCCATCAGTTCAACATTCACCCCAGCGCGGGTTAAACCTTTAGCGATCGCATCGGTTAAAGTAGCTGTATTCCCGTAAGCCGACGCATACAACATCGCCACCGTCAAGTCTTGGTCTTTCTGTTGCTGGCACCACTGGCGATATAAATGGGTTAATTCCGATAAGCCATAACGAACTAACGGGCCATGCGCGGGTGCATAAAACCGCACGGGTAAATCCGCCATCCGGTCTAAGGCGGTAATCACCTGTCGCGCTTGGGAGGCGTGTAAACTATCAAAATAGAAACGCCGATCTTCACTCAGGGTAGACCAGCCTTCATCAAACACCTGATCGCCGCAAATATGCGCCCCAAAAAACTTATCGGTAAATAGGATTTGAGATTGCGGATCGTAAGTACAAATCCCATCGGGCCAACGCGGGGTAGGAGTTGGGATAAATTGCAAAACTCGCCCATTACCCAAATCCAGACTATTCTCACCCCGAACTAGGGTTTTCACCTTAAATTCTTCATTTTCCCAAACC
>JAAHGE010000641.1 GCA_010672635.1 Desertifilum sp. SIO1I2
TCGATCGCACTGTTCCCAAACTGCGATCGCGTCTACTCACTTTCAGCGCCAGGGTTGAACGCACACTTCCTCAACTTCAACCGCGCTGGCTTTGGGAATGGCTTGGATCAGGGTTACATACGCCGCGCAAATTTGGGGGAGTTGGACGATCGCGATCGCCAGCAGACCGACAAAAAAGTCACGCTTGGTGAGTTTCCGGTCTTGAGAGTTTAAGATTTTCATAGGTATAATCGGATGAGAGAAAACGAGTAGCAAGCCATTCGCTTGCATAATTCTGTTTTCTCACATCCTTTTCTATAGCAACACGATCTCTAAAATTTGATTTTTTGAGGATCGTTGACAATTCAGGAGGATTATAGTATTGCGCTGGAGAGTTCGAGAGTCGCAGTTGACACGCATTCAACAGTTAATACAGCAGACAACCGAGGGCGAGTTGCGTTGGAGGGTCGCTACATACAAGATAAGACAAGCGATCGCCTCTAGTCAATTAACAATACAAGATATAGAAACTCTGGCTAGAAAGGAAATTCTTACTTATGATTCACTTACTACTATTCGTAACTGTATGCAGCACTATGGAATGGAAATATTTTCTCTAGAAGATATTCGAGACAAACTTATTCAACTTTTTGGGACGAATTTAGTTAATTGTTTAAATGAACATTTCAAGATAACTAATAATTCTCATGGAGTCTTCATAGATTTCAAAAAAGGAAATCCAATTGACGAAGGTCAGTTTAGGATCTTTTGTGCAGTCTTAGGCTGCCAATTGAAACAGGTTGGTTTGCCAGCCAATAAAACAGAGTTAGAAGAATTAGAAGAGCTTATTTGGAATTTGGATCATGAAAAACAAATTGAATTCTGGAAAGACTTAGCTAAATCGAGAGGCAAAATAGCAGGTTTTAGAGTTCAAGTCCCTAAGCAAATAGTAGATAAGGAGCTTTGCTTAAATTGGTTATTAAAGTGCTTATTGAAGTGTGATTATCGACAAGAATATAAAGTTATTGATATTATCCTCAATTCTGGACGCTCATTGAATTTAGATGTAATTATTGGTCAGGCTGGTCTACCTCAAAAATTAAAAAACATCGAAGAAGAAAATGATAAATTTAAAAGTATAATCGAAGGAATTCATTCCAAACTTAATGAAAAAAAGTTTATTTTTATATTTGATTCAGTAGACAGCAGGCGCAAGGACGAACTTGACAAAATCCTTGATTTTTTTTGGAAACCATTATGTATAAAACTCTTGAATTCCGAAACAAAAAATACAAATTTTAAAGTTTTAATGTTTTGGATTGACTATCAGGAAAATCCAAATATGGATTGGCGAAAGATTTATAAATTCCATCAAAGATATGAACCTAATTGCCAAGCAGATGCTGTTTTTGAACTTTCTTTACCGGACTTCATTAACCATTCTGATATTAAAGACTGGGTTGATCAATCTCAAAATGTATGTCCTTTAGTTGCTCAACTAAACTCAAATCAAATTTGGACAAATAGCTGCCAAGGAAATTATCAATATATAGTACCTTCTATTTATCAGAGTCTTAATCTGTGGGAGAAGAATAAAGATAAATGGAAAATATAACTGCGCTAGAATTTACTGGAGAACTGAAATATCAGCCTCAACCCGGTGAGCGAGATTCCCAGACGGGGGAGGTGCTTTACCCTTACTTGGCTAATATTAGCGAAGGGTTAGTTGAAGCGGTTAATTTAGCGATTCGACTCAACCGTCCTTTGTTGTTAGAAGGGGAACCGGGATGCGGGAAAACTCAGTTGGCGAAGGCGGTTGCTTATGAATTTAGCAAACGTTATGGCGTTAAATATCCTTATGCGTCTTGGTATATTAAATCAACCGAACAGGCGCGGGATGGGTTATATACTTATGATGCGGTTAGACGATTATATGATGCTCAGTTTGCCACCAGCGATCCTTTGGAACAAGATAAGATTCGCAAGCGGTTGAACGACCCAACTCATAAATTTTATATCGCTTGGGGGGCGATTGGTCAAGCATTTCGCGCCTCTAAGGACAAACATCGAATGGTGGTTTTAATTGATGAAATTGATAAGGCGGATACGGATTTTCCCAATGATTTACTTTTAGAGTTAGAGGAAAAATGGTTTTTAGTAAAAGAGACAGGGGAAGAGGTTAGAGCGAATCCTGATTTTAGTCCCCTTATTTTTATTACCAGTAATGCCCAGAGGAAGTTACCTGATGCTTTTTTGCGGCGGTGTTTGTATCATTACATTGAGTTTCCAAAAGAGTCAACGTTATTAAAACAGATTGTGAAGGCAAGATTTGGTAAAAACTGGCGAGAAAACTTGACTGATTTAGCCTTGCATCGATTTTTGGCGATTCGGGAAGAAATGGAAGACGAACGGGGTGAATTTGGCAAGAAAGTCAGTATTAGTGAATTAATCGATTGGTTTAATGCGCTCAACTTGCAGCAATCTCCCTCGCAAATAGAAAAACTGCTAAAACAACCGAATATTCCCTATAGCGGGACGCTGTTAAAAACGAAGGAAGATTTAGAATTTATTCAGGCGGGTTATGAGGGGGACGATGAAGATGAGTGATGCCAAGGAGGAAGACGAGTTATTTTACTATGATTTATTTCTGCGGCTGCGAGATGCTAGATTTCCTTTGGGGATTGCAGATTATCTTGAGTTTCTCCACGCGATTCAGACTCAGGTTTATCCCCTGGAACGAGAGGGAATGAAGCGGTTATGTCAAGTGCTTTGGGTGAAGTCAGCCCAGCAGAGGCAGCAATTTGAAGCGATTTTTAGCGAACTGAGAGTTCAGACAAGTTCACCTGTTGCAACAGTAGTGAAACAGAAGATTGAGCAGGAGTCTGAGTTTGAGCCAAAGCGCGAATTACCCGATGCGCCGACTCCCACGCCAACCCCCACGCTAACCCCTGATAGCCAGCCTCCAGAAAAGTATGTATATTGTCCGCCTGCAACGAATCCCACCGAGAATTTAGTGCAAGATGTGGAGGTGGGGAAAGCGGTGAGAACCACTCAACCTCAAGAGTGGATGGCGTTTCGGTCTACGGGGCAAAAAGATGAGTATTTCCCGGTTAGCGCCCAACAAATGCGACAGGGATGGT
>JAAHGE010000642.1 GCA_010672635.1 Desertifilum sp. SIO1I2
AACTCACTCTTTGAGTGCTGAGTAGGGAAGAGGGTGGGGAGATGGGGGGAAAGGAGTGCAAAGTTCCGAACTCGGAACTCGGAACTTTATACTCCACTCAGCACTCAGCACTTTCTACTCAGCACTCAAAGAGTGAGTTTCCACCGTCAGCACTTGGGGAGGGGTAGCGTCTGGGGGATAGAGTAAGTCTATTTCAACCAAAGCGCGATTCCTGGAAGGATCGCTTTGCGAATCGCCTCCAGCCAAATTCAGCGTTGCTAGGGGTTCTCCCTGTTGACCTCTTCGTTGTACCAAGTGGACGAAGCGGGTTTGGGGGTTTCCTTGCGCGTTGGGATAGCGTACCCGTACTGTACCTCGGAAGAAGACTTGAGCCGCAGGAGGGTCTAGAAAACGCAACCCTCCGGCGGAGAGGCGATCTTCTTTGAGGGGGGTTTGAAGCTTCACCGTCACCGTTTGAGGGCGATTGGTGGGGTTATGGAGGGGTAAGGTGAGACTGTAGTGAATGCCATAGTTACCATGCGCTGCGTAGGCGGTATCGGGATAGCGAACGAGCATGGGTGCGGTTTGAATTTGTTCGGTTCCTTGCATTCCGCCACGTAGGGTACTAATTCCGTAAGAAAAAGCTTGTCCGGGTTCGGGTATGGTTAAATGGGGATTACCGAGGTTCGCTCGCCATTGGGAACCCCTAGCGACACCTGCAACTCGACCGTAGATAATAGAACCTGTGGCATCGGGTGGGGTGGGAGTGCGATCGCGCGGCGTTACCAGTTCCCCTTGAGTTAAAATTTGCTGCCATTCTGCTAAATTGGGGGCGCGTTCGCTCCCGTCGGGGTTAAGTCTGGCAAATTGCGACAAGCTCGCAGCATACACGGTATCGCTACTCCGCAAGCGCATTAAAGTAGAACGACCATTTAGCGGGGGGGTTAACTCTCTGACGGGAATTGGCGCATTCAGAACGAGGCGATATTCTCCAGGAGGAATGCTAATACTGGCTGGAAAGTCTGCTTGACGGCGATTGCGTAGAATATCGCTCATCACCCGACTCCCAGGCCCAGCATACACCTGTCCGTCAGGATTTTCTACCACTGGGGGGAGTTGAATAAACGGCGCATCCGGTTGAGAAAGGTAACTGGCGGCTTGCAAAATATCGACATTGACGGTTTGGGAACCGGGGTTATGCAGCAAGATACCCAAATACAGGGTTCTGAGGTTTTCTGGGGGTTCCGCACGGGCGACGTGATGGGCGAAGATATCAAAACGACCCTGAAATGGAAAGTTTAAATGCGCTTGTTGCGATCGCTTTCCGGCGGGTGGGAAGGTGGAGAGTAAAATTCCTTCCGTTAGAACCAGTTCGGGACTATTGCTATTAAACACCGGAACGCTATCTAGCTGCCCCGGTAACGGTCTGACTTCTTGCGGTTTCACAATTTCTTGGGGGGGAGTCTCCGCAGGCGTTTGAGCGAGTAGGAATGGCAAGCAGGGTACAATGGCCCATCGTAGCCGGGTTTTGAAAAGTTGCATGGGGTGCCTCACAACCAAATTTGTCCAGTTTGACATGAACCCAGTTAAAAAGTTTCTGGGTTTTGCAAGCGCTGGAGAATAGCGAGAAAGTCTTCTAGAATAGCCGCTTTGTTGGTTGGTGTCAGGATGGGAACGTGAACGAAAATACAAGAGGCGCTTAAAGCCTGGGTGTGGAGGAAATGGAGAATGGAGTAATAAAGGCCTTCACAGACAAATTTTCCGGCATCGTGGCTAATTTTGACGCGTTCTAGGTCGGTGAGGAGATTTTTGAGGTTTACTGGGGTTTGCAGGCATTCCTGACCGCAGTATGCTGTGGATTCTACGCTTAAATTGGCGCGACGTTCTGCCATGCCACAACAGACAATCATATCCGGTTGCCAGGTTTTGATTTTGGCGATCGCAATTTGGCTGGCTTGTTCGGTATCGACGGGTAACTGGCGCAAAAAGGCGAACTGTTCGGGGGAGGGAACACGGCTAGCCACTGCTGCTAACAGATCGTCAGAGGCGTTGGAAGGCTGATGTGCTAACCAGGTGGTGAAGGAGGTTAACAGAATTTTTCGATGCATACGGATAGCCTGAAAAAGGGATAACCGGGAGTAAGGGGGCGTGTTTCACCAACACCATCGGATAAGATAGAGAGGACTTCACCAACAGGGGAAAGCGCAATGTCAGTCATTGCTGTTGTTGATTATGACATGGGCAATTTGCACTCGGTTTGCAAGGGTTTAGAAAAAGCGGGTGCGACGCCAAAAATTACTGATTCGCCAGCCGAAATTGAACGGGCGGATGCGGTATTATTGCCAGGAGTTGGGGCGTTTGATTATGCCGTACAGCAGTTAAGAGCGCGGCATTTAGAGAAACCGATCGAGAAGGCGATCGCTAGCGGTAAGCCTTTTTTGGGAATTTGTCTGGGTTTGCAAATCTTGTTTGACAGTAGCGCAGAAGGCACAGAACCCGGTTTAGGGATTATACCCGGTCAAGTTTTACGCTTCAAATCAGAACCTGGGATTACAATTCCCCACATGGGATGGAACCAGTTAGAACTGACTCAACCCCATTGTCCCCTATGGCAGCAGTTACCTCAAAACCCTTGGGTGTATTTCGTTCACTCCTTCTATGTGAGTCCCACAGATCCCAGTATCAATGCGGCGCAAATTACCCACGGAACGCAAACGATAACGGCGGCGATCGCTAAAGATAATGTCATGGCGGTACAGTTTCACCCGGAAAAGTCCTCAACCGCAGGCTTGCAAATCTTATCCAACTTTGTCAGTCAAGTCCGCGCTCAGGTTTTAGTCTAGAATTGTTCCACTCAACCCGTTAACGCGGGTTGTGGGTTCGTTCTTTTTCAAATCCACCAGTTTCACCTAGGGTATAGAGAGGCCGACCTTTGACTTCCTCGTAGATTCGACCAATATATTCTCCTAAAATACCCAAACAGACTAATTGCACGGCCCCTAGGAAGAAAATAGCAATCAAAATAGCTGCATATCCGGTTAACGGGGAACCCGGATAAAAGACGCGCCAGTAAAAGACAAGGATAGCCATGAATAGCGCGATCGCAGCCGCCACCTATCTGGGGTTAGTGGCGGCTGCA
>JAAHGE010000643.1 GCA_010672635.1 Desertifilum sp. SIO1I2
GATCAAAGCGGGATTGTTCGCTTTGATCTAGAAACCCAACGATTGCTGAACCTGGCCAAACGTAACCCCTATCTGTGGAAAAACTACTACAGCCATCTAGAAACGTATGCGAATGTTCGCCCTTGCTATGCCCTGACAGTGCATAATGCTCAGGGCAGTACGTTCAACGAATGTGGGGTCATCGGGTCTGATTTAGCGTGTCGCCAGTATCCCCAGGACGGAGAATCGTCACTCAAAGCGATGCGGGAGCATAATCGCCTTTGGTATGTGGCAGTCAGCCGTGCTAAAGAACGAATTTGGGTGGTTTGCTAGCGCCGAGTAGTCAGTGATTGATTGGAAAATCACCATGACTACCGCCACTAAAACGAAACGAGGACGTAAACCCAAAGCGTCCTCCGAAACCCAACCTCAAGACAATCAAACTCAAGACCAACAAGTTTCCAAGACCGAAGATGATTGTTCGCCCGGTTTGAGCGTTGAGGTCGAGCAATCTCTCCTAGCAACAGCCCTGGTGCATGTGAAACAGGTGGTTCCTACCAGGCCTTTACAACCTATTCAGGCGATGGTGTTGATTGAAGCCCAAGACAATACGATTCAATTGACTGGGACGAACTTAAATACGACGATTCGCGCTACGGTATCGGCTACGGTGAACCAGTTGGGCGCTCTTGCCGTTCCCGCTACGCTCAAAGATGTGGTATCGCGCTCTGCGACTGGAACGCTACGGCTTCAATCCACTTCCTCCGAAGCGATCGCACTCTTTGATAGCGATCGCGGTCGCACAACGCTCACTGGGATGGACAGTGACGATTTTCCCAGGATTCAACCCACCAAGCTGACTCCTTTTACTCTCAAAGCTGAAATCTTACTGGCAGCACTAAAGGCTTGTTTAATCGCAGCTTGCCCTAAAGAAGAAAAGGGTGTCCTACACGGCGTTCATTTAGTGCTGTCGAAGGATACCTTACACGTCACGGCAACTGATGGTCATCGTCTGGCACAAGCCACAACTGAGATCAAAGAGGTGGGAACCGAAATCGAGTGTACGCTGCATTTGGAGTTTGTTAAAGAACTCTGCCGACTGCTGAGTGAAACCACCGATAGCCACATTCAGTTTAGCTATGATGTTGATACTCGGCTTGTCGGCATTCAAGTTCCCTTGGGCAAGGATCTAACGGTCGAACTGATGGGACGTTGCTACGAAGCGCCTTTCCCAGATGTCGAAGCCCTCAAACAACGCTATAGCTTTGATAAATCAGCAACGCTGAATCGGCTGTTGTTAGCAACTCGCTTGGAACGGTTAGAAGCGGTGTCGAGTAACAAATCACCCCTGGTCTACCTTCGCTTCACCCAAAAAACAGTGACGCTATCTAAACTTGAAGATAGCGTTCAAGCTCAACAGGTTATGGATACGGTTGTTGAGGGCGTAGAAGATGGGTTTGCAATTGGGTTTAATTTGTACTACCTGCTAAGTTTTACCAAAGCGATTGATAGCAATGATTTACAACTCTCGCTATCGGATACGGTTAGCTTGGTTAATCTCACAACAGCGGGAAGCCCCAAGTTACCCATGAAGGTCGATTATTCCTTGATGCCGATGCAAATTCTTAAAGAAAATTCCGGCGTCGGCTAGCGCCCAAGGGTTGAGAATCCTTGAATAACTTGAACTATGAACTTGCACCTCAAATACCGACCTCAAATCCTAACTGATTTGGTCGGTCAACCGACAATTCAGACCTGCCTGAGCAATGCGATCGCAACGGGGACGATTGCTCCGGCTTACCTATTTAAAGGGGGGCGAGGGACGGGTAAAACCTCTACAGCTCGCATCTTTGCCAAGTCTCTCAATTGCCTCAACAGCACGATACCAACGGTTACGCCCTGCGGTCATTGTCAATCTTGTAGGAGCATCACCACCAGTTCTAGCTTAGATGTCACCGAGATTGATGCGGCCAGCCACGGTGGGGTTGATGATGCGCGTGAATTGGTCAATACCGTCAGTTTAGCGCCAGTTGCAGGTCGCAAACGAGTGATTATCATCGATGAAGCCCATATGCTGACAACACAGAGTCAAAATGCGCTGCTTAAGTGTATTGAAGAACCCCCCGCGCATGTGGTATTTATTCTCTGCACGACTGAATCTCATAAGATTTTGCCCACGATTGTGAGTCGGTGCTTAACTTTTGAGTTTCATAGGGTATCGGTACGCACCATTGCTAATCATATTCAGCAGATTGCTGACCGCGAACAGATTGATTTAACTCCAGATGGAAAGAGCGCGATCGCCCTGATGAGTCGTGGGGGATTGCGGGATGCTTTGCAGTTGCTGGCAACGGCGGCTCTTTTGGATGAGTCGATTAATGCAACTCACATCCACGAACTGGTCGGTACCATTTCCCAATCTCAAGTATTGGCAATCTGTGAGGCGATCGCGTCTGGTGATGTCCTGGGTCTATTACAGATTGCTCGCGAGCTAATCGAGAGCGGTAAAAAGCCTGTAGAGATTCACAGCACGTTACTGAATTTCTACAAGGATTTGTTAATCGTGCAGCAAGCTCCCAAACAAGTGCATTTGTTGACTAGCTCTGTTAAAATTGACCAATTAAGGCCGATCGCCCTTAATTGGAGCCTCAACACCATTCAATCTGGACTACGGACGTTACAGGAAACTGAAACTCAGCTTCGATACAGTTCTAATGACCAAGCTTGGCTAGAAGTTTTATTGCTGAATTTAGTTCCCCAATTTGCCACGCCTCAAATCAGCAAGAATTTGGGCAATGGTCAACCTTTAGAAATCGACCCAGTTTGGCAACAATGCCTTAAGTCAGCCTCGCCGAATTTAGCCAAAGTTCTGAAAAAATACGCGAAGCTATCTAGCCTTGAAGACGGGCACGCTACCTTACTGGTTGAACCAGCTAAAGTCGAGTTATTCGCCAAACATGCCGAATGGATTGAAAGGCTTATTCAACGGGTTACAGGTCAACCCATTCAACTCAAAATCAAGCCATCTTAACTTACCCAGGTCTGAAGCAACGTTAGAGGTTTGCTTCTTACCTGCAACCCAAAATCACCCTATCTTAATTAGGAATCTTGCCTCATGGACTTTATGACGTTAAAT
>JAAHGE010000644.1 GCA_010672635.1 Desertifilum sp. SIO1I2
GGGAGGGATTTTTGCCGGTGGTCTGTGCGGTGGCGGCACAGACCAGCAGCCCGGAGAGGCCGACACCCACTGCCATCCCGTAAAGCCCGCGCATGCCCAGACCCCCGTCGCGCCGCTAATCTGGGCCTCATTTCGCGCCGCCATTGCTAGTCCGACATCGTGGGAAACACTGGCTGCAACCGATCCGCCACAACAAGACCAGTCTTGCAGTTCTTCTAACTCAATTCCTAGTTCCTGCATAACCACCTGAGTGGAAAGATCGAACTCTTTAGCCGTGGTGTGGAGGCTGCACCCTGGGTAGTAAGAGTATTTCATGATTTTGCTGCTTTTTCTAAAGCTTGACTAAATGTTGTAGGGTCTTGAATTTTTGCAGGAAAGGGTGACATTTTGCCTTTTAGGGCTAGTTTAATTCCCAATTCTGCTTGTTCTAACATGGCGCTGATACCGCCATATTTCTGCATTAATTCTGGTTCAAAAAGGATGCCCCGTTTTTGAATGAGTTCCACAAAAATTTGATTGAAGCGGGTGGAGTCGTTTTCTATCCCTTGGCGAATGGCGATCGCCTTCACCGCCTCTATAACATCCGATGGACGAACCCCGCGCGGACATCGGGAAGTGCAGATGTAGCAAGAGGTACACAACCACAAGGACTGACTTTGCAAAACCTTATCCCATTCCCCTCTTTGCACCATCAATACAAGGGTTCTTGGAGACAAATCCATGCGGTCAATATTAGTACAGCCACCGCTACAGGTACCGCATTGCATACAAGCTGCGATCGCAACCCCTTCACCTCCTTCAGCAATCACGCGATTGACAAATGTCCGGTTCATTTTGTCACCATCGAGTTGGCGATCGACTTTTAAGCCAAAAAAGCATTTTTTTGTTTTCCCAGTCATAGGTTTAGCCTCTACTTTAGCGATGCAGTCATTGAGAGCAAACAGCTTGCCCGTTTAAAGACAATCGGGAGGTTGTGGCTAAGAAAGCCGCAATTTCAGCCGCCGCAGATCGCCCATCCGTAATCGATTCCACAATTGCTTTAGGGCCTGTCGCCGTCCCTGCCAGGAAAATTCCAATTCGAGAAGAGGCATTATTAGAATATTGTTGATGGGCCGTGGCGTAGAAGCGATCGCACCCAACGCTTAAACCCGCAACATCTGCTAACTCGGAATTTCCTTCCATTCCCACCATCAACACCAACAGATCCACCGTTAACCGCATCGGTTTGGCGGTTAGCGTATCTTCCAAACGCAACAATAAACTACCATCCGTCTTTTCATTCGCCTCAGAAAGCCGACCCCGGAGAAACTGCACGCCATAGCGTTCTTGAGACGTGCGATACAACTCCTCATAACCGCGACCAAAAACCCGAATATCCATATAAAGACAATAAATCTCGCATTCGGGATTCTGTTGTTTAATTTCAATCGCCACCTTAATTGCATTGGTGCAGCAGACGCGCGAACAGTAATTATTATTCACCTGTTGATCGCGAGAACCGACGCAATGAACAATCGCCACTTTCTTCGGCAACTTTCCGGCTTTTGTCGTGACGCTTTGCGCCTTCAGCATGGCATCGAGTTCTACTGAAGTAATGGAATTATCGTAAATTTCGTATCCATACTCTTCTTTAAAGGACGCATCAAAATGCTTAAACCCGGTTGCAACTAAAATACTCGCTGCTTCGAGTTGTTCGCCAGTTGAAGTCGTAATTTTAAAATGGGGTGCCGAACCCGAAATTTGACTAACAGTTGTATTCGTTAATACCTGAGTTTTCCCTAAGCCTTGGCGCAGGTTGTCAATAATTTCTGACGCATCCGTAAAATCAGGAAAAACCTTATACCATTGATTTAAGTGTCCCCCAATTTGCGCTTGCTTTTCAATTAAAACTACCTCCTGTCCAAACTCTTGAAGCTTACCTGCCGCAGCCATTCCCGCCGGGCCGCCACCAATCACTACGACTTTTTTCGCCATTGCCTTAACCCTTATTCTTGATAGTAGGAAACTCTAAAACGGCTGGTTGACTGACAGTTAAGATAGTCATATAAGTTTGAGGGATGAAACTCAACACAACCCTAGCTGCTGTTGGGGTACGCTAACCTAACCTACGACAGCAGAAAACTTTTAGTGGTTTTGTCAGTTAATCAGCTAAAACGGTCTTCTGCGTTCTTCTGCGGTTTTGGATTTGTCGTAGGAAATGCCAATTTTATCTAACAGGGGTTCAATGGGGACAACCTTGGCATTTAATCCACAATCTTTGAAAGGGTCATAACCTAACAATAATCCTGTGAGTTGAGCGTAATCCAAGATACTGACATTAAACTCTTCTTCGAGTACCTCTTTAATAGTGCCTTGTTCGGCATCCAAAAAGACCGTACATCCCGGACAATTAGTGAGAATTAAGTGACAGTCTGGATGCGCTTCTTTCAAACTCTTTAATTTCTTGTAAACGCTGCTGGCTGTATAATCTCGATTTTCGGGAAACGCACATTGGCGAAACCCCATACCGCAGCAATGTCTGCGTTCGGGATAATCAACAATTTCAGCACCAAAGGCTTCTAAAAGTCCGACTAAAACCTGGGGAAATTCTGCACCGCCTAGACATTCTCCTGGAAAAATCTTGCCATAGTGACAGCCAATATGATCGACGGCTTTAACTCCTTTTAAGCTATATTTGGCTTTAGCAGCTAGCTTTTCTCGGTTGGCAAAGAACACATCAGAAGCATGAACGACTGAAGGGCGTCCCCCGGAAACATGGGGAATCCAAAATTCTCGTCCAGTAGTTTCTTTTAAGGTTTTTTCTGTATATTCTCTCCATTCAGGTTCCTCTTCCCAAAGTTTAATCATTTCAGTATAGTTAGCAAAAGAGGTGACGCAAAAGGAAAAGAGGTTATCAACGCCTAATTCATGATGAGCAACTGAAAAGTTTCGCGCGGCGACTACCATTTGTGTTTCTAAATTAGACACATCTCCGTGATAGCCAATTGCACCGCAAGAAGTATGTCCGGGGGCTTCTCGGAGTTCCATTCCTAAATCATTTTTCAAGATTTTATAAGCAATACCTTCAGTATAAGGTGCTGCACTTTGGAGAAAGCAACTGCGAAA